>JANMPL010000513.1:0-5840 GCA_031369845.1 Chloroflexota bacterium | reverse complement strand
CCTCTACGTGTCTGCGCTGCTCCACGACATCGGCCTGGTTCCGGCGTACGACCTCGGCGGCGATTACGCGGTCGACGGCGCGATCGCGGCGGAGCGGCTCGCGATCGAGGCCGGGGAACCGGAGCCGCGCCCCCGGGCGATCTACGACGCGATCGCATTGCACAACGACGAGACGATGCCGCCCGATCCCGCCGCCGAGGTGGTCCTGCTCTGGGACGCGACGGGCGTCGACGTCACGGGCGAGCGCTCCACCGACGTTCGATCGGCGATCATCCCAGCGGTGCTGGCTGCATATCCGCGGCTCGATTTCAAGCGGGAGTTCTCGGCGCGCTTCGTCGACCAGGTGTCGCGCAAGCCGACCTCCCTCGCCGCGGAGATGGCCGCCAGGGGCATCCTCGAGGAGATCGCGCAGGCCCCATTCGATAGCTAGCGGAGGGTAACGTCATGAGCGACTACGCCGTCGTGAACCCGGCCACGGGGGAGACCGTGGCCCGCTACGACAGCTTCAGCGATGCCCAGGTCGAGGAGGCACTCCGGACGGCCCAGGCCGGGTTCGAGACCTGGCGGAAGCTCCCCGTCGCCGAGCGCGCCAGGCTGGTCCGCCGGGCGGCTGAGCTGCATCGGGAACGTCGGAAGGAGTTGGCCGCGCTCATCGTCCGGGAGATGGGCAAGGTGTTCGGTGGTGCGGTGGGCGAGGTCAACTTCGCCGCCGACATCACCGAGTACTACGCGGACCAGGCAGACGCGATCACCGCCGATCAGCCGCTCACCATCCGTGGCGAGGGCACCGCGGTGATCCGGCGCAGCCCGCTGGGTGTGCTGTTCGGGATCATGCCCTGGAACTTCCCCTACTACCAGGTGGCCAGGTTCGCGGCGCCGAACCTCATCCTCGGCAACGTGATCGTCCTGAAGCACGCGTCGCAGTGTCCCGAGTCGGCCGCGGCCATCGAGGCGATCTATCGCGACGCCGGGCTGCCCGGGGGCGCCTACCTCAACGTCTATGTCAGCGCCGAGCAGGCCGAGACGATCGTCGCCGATCCCCGGATCCAGGGCGTCTCGGTGACCGGCTCGGAGCGGGCCGGGGCGGCCGTCGCCGAGGTAGCCGGACGGCACCTGAAGAAGGTCGCCCTGGAGCTCGGTGGCTCGGATCCGTTCCTTGTCCTGGCCACCGATGATCTTGATGCGGTGGTGGCGGCGGCGACCGCGGCAAGGCTGGACAACACCGGCCAGTCCTGCAATGGCGCCAAGCGATTCATCGTGGTGGACGGGTTGTACGACGCGTTCCTGACCAAGTTCGCCGAAGCGATGGCCGCGGCGCCGGTGGGTGACCCGCTGGTCCGGGGGACGGTCCTCGGGCCGCTGTCGTCGGTGGCCGCCGCGACCCGGCTGCAGGACCAGGTCGATCGGGCGGTGGCGCAGGGCGCGACCGTCGTCACCGGCGGCGGCGCCCGGGACGGTGCGTACTATCCATCGACCGTGCTGACCGGGGTGACGCCCGACATGGACGCCTATCGGGAGGAGTTCTTCGGGCCGGTCGGGGTCGTCTACCGGGTGGCCGACGAGGACGCGGCGGTCAGGCTGGCCAACGACACCAGCTTCGGGCTGGGCTCGTATGTGTACAGCAACGATCCGGAGCAGGCGGCCCGGGTCGCCGATCGCATCGAGGCGGGCATGGTCTTTGTCAACATCGTGGGGGCCGACAGTCCCGAGCTGCCGTTCGGCGGCATCAAGCGCAGCGGTACGGCCCGGGAGTTGGGTCTGCTGGCGGCCGACGAGTTCGTGAACAAGAAACTCATCCGCACCGCCGGGGACGAAGCCAGCTAGGTGCCACCGAACGACGGGTCGGAGGCGCCTGACTCCCGTCAGGCTGTCGCGGCGATCGTGCGCCGCGCGCGGAACCTGACCCCGGCCGAACGGCGGCGGCTGGGACGCTGGACCAGCGCATCTCTCCGCGATCCCCGCATCGCGCCAGGGCTCGAGGCGGCCCGCGACAAGGCGCTCGCGGCGCTCGACGAGGAGCCCGACCGACGGAAACGCTGGGAGAGCGCGAGCGGACCGATCTACGAGGAGCTCGTCGGGTCAACGCGGGACGCCCGACGATGGCGGTGGGTCATGCTTGCCTCCCATCTCGCGGCGCTCGTCGCGATCGTCAACGTGCCCTCCGGCCTGCCGCTGCTGGTCGCCCTGGCGTTCACGCTCGCGGCTCCGATCTCCGCGTGGTTGGCGTGGGGCAGCGGGATCGGTTGGCTCGGGGCGATCCACGCGGCTCTCGCGGCCGCGGTCGAGAATCGCCTGGCGCCTGAAGATTCGGCGGTCCTCCGCCAGGCGTGGCAGAACGCGATCGAGGCGGAACCGCCTGTGTCGCCGCCGCTCCTCGGGGCGGTCAACGCCCTCGGACCGAGTGCGCTGCTCGTCGTCGCCCTCTTCGTCGTCGTCGCGACGTCGGGCCGGTGACCCGCCTCCGCGCCCTCATCGGCCGATTCCTGCCCGAGGGCGCCCTCGTCCTGTCGGTCCTGACGTTCGGCTATTTCGCGATGGGCATCGTTCGGAACAGGGTCTTCGCGACGACCTTCGGGGCCGACGTGGAGCTCGACGCGTACAACGCCGCGTTCAAGATCCCGGAAGTCGCCCTCGACGTCCTGGTGGCGTCCGGGCTGACCGCCCCGTTCGTCCCGATCTTCAGCAGCCTTCGCCGCCGCGACGAGGAAGCCGCGAACGACTTCGGCCGAACCGTCCTGTCGGTGGCGGTCCTCGTCATGTCGGTGACCGTTTTGATCCTGTTCCTCGTGGCGCCGGCAACGGTCGGCCTCGTCGCCAAGGGCTTCGATGACTCGACGAAGGAGCTGTACGTCTCGTTATTCCGGATCATGTGCCTGACACCGGTGATCTTCGCCGCCTCGATCACGATCGGCGAGGTGCTCGTCGCGAACCAGCGCTTCGTCTTCTACGCGCTGGCACCGATCCTCTACACCGGCGGGATCGTCCTCTTCACGTTCCTGTTCGCCGGCCAACTCGGGATCCATGCGACAGCGCTCGGGGCGGTGGCGGGCGCGCTCGCCCATCTCGCCATCCGGATCGCCGGTCTGCGCCGCACGACATTCCGCATCCGCCCGAAGTTCAACGTCCGGACGCCTGCGTTCATCGAGTTCATCCGCCTGATGCTGCCGCGCATGGTCAGCCACCCGATCGAGCCGCTCGTCTTCACGTTCTTCACCGGGCTGGCATCGACCCTCGGGCCGGGCAGCGTTTCGTCGCTCAACTTCGCATCCGACTACCAGGTCGTGCCGGTCAGCCTCATCGGTGTGTCGTTCTCGCTCGCGGTCTTTCCGACGCTGGCCGCGGCCTACACGCGGGACGATGGCGCGACGTTCCGGGCCGTCCTCCGCCGCAACGTACTGACGATCGGGCTCCTGACGACACTCGGGGCGATCGTCCTCGCGATCGGGGCGCCGCTGTTCGTCGACGTCCTCCTCGGCGGTGGCGAGTTCGGGCCCGACGACGTCGCCCGAACCGCGGCGGTCCTGTCGGCATTCGCCCTGTCGATCCCGTTCGACAGCCTCGCGTACCCGCTGTCACGCGCCCTGTACGCGACCCACAACACGCTGCTCCAGGTCATCGCCTCGATCGCCGCGTTCGGCACGATCGTGGCCGTGTCCTCGAGCCTCGCACCGGGGCTGGGGATCGTGGCGATTCCGCTAGGCTACGCGGCAGGGAGCGCCGTCAAGGTCGGGCTGCTCACGATCTTCCTCGTTCCGAGGATCCGGCGGATCGGGCGCGGGCCGGGCGTAGGAGAAGCAGCGCCGGACGTCGCGTCCGGGGCCTGATCAGCCGGCCGGGATCGTCGGGACGAGGATGATGTACTTCCCGTCGCGATCCGGATACGTGCCCTCGGGGCGTTTCCATGGCAGGAAGTTCCGCTCCATCTCGGGCCAGTCCTGGAAGGCGCCTGGAGGGTCGGATTGACCCCAGATCGACGACTTCCACGGGTACCATGGATCGAGGATGTAGGCGCCGGTCATGATCGCGTCGGGAAAGATCGTGGGGTCAGCCTCCGCGGCATAGCCGGTCATCACCCAGGTGTGAGCTCCCTTCCAGGCCAGGAGGATCGCCGGCGATTGCGTGGTCGTGATCGCGATGGCCGCATCCCGGACGGCGTCACTGCGCGATTTGTACGCCCGGATCTCGTAGCCCGGCGCGCCGTAGGCGTCGAGGGCCTGGGCCATTGCGGCCGGTCCCCACTCGCCGTTCCGACTGTCGGCCCTGCTCTCCCACTCGCGGACCCGCGAGTGGAGCTCGCGCTGGAACGCCTCCGACGTGTTCGCCTTGCCAAGGACGGCCAGCGTCATCTGGACGCCCGCCGGCGCGCACCAGTCCTTCCGGGCCTCATGGGCGAAGACGGCCTCCGGATCATCGACGATCGTGACGTCCACGGGAGCCCTGACGGCCAGCGGAGGGCTGGCTGTGGGGCTGCCGCCGGGTGATGCCGCGGGGCGCGTCGGAGGCGCCGTGATCTCGACGGTCGGGCGAGTCGAGCGTTCGGGGACGGGATTGAAGACGCGGTCGACCTTCGTGACGAGCCGCTCGAACAGGTCGCCGGCACCGAACGCGTTCGTCGCGACCGTCCCGAATCCAATCGCGCCGAACGCGAGGATCACGATCAGGAGCACGCCGACAGCCGCGAAGCGTCGGCGGCGGCGGGGCGGGGGCCTTCGGCGGCGTCGGGCGGAATAGGTCACAGGATCTCCGGCGGGGGGCGACCAGATGACGACGCACGGGCTCGAGCCGGTGCGACGGCCCAGGACTAGCGGCGGATCGAGCGCGGCGAGCCTGGCTACCGATCGGTTGCCGCAGATCCTATCGGGCTTCGCCAGATCCGACAGGTTTGCGGGCGCGGGCCCGGCCGCGACGTTTCTGTGCGACCATCGGTCCGCTCATCCGTCATGCCCTCGCGCATCCCAGGAGACCGTTCCCGTGGACCGATTCGAGCCCAACCTGCGCATTCCCGGCCCGACATCCCTGCCGCCGTCCGTGCGCGAGGCCGGTGCCCGCCAGATGATCAATCACCGCGGACCCGAGTTCGCGGCGATGCTCGACCGGATCCTGTCCGGCATGAAGCCGTTCTTCGGAACGACGAGCGACGTCGCGATGCTGACCTGCGCGGGCTCCGGCGGCCTGGAGGCGGCGATCGTCAACACGCTCTCACCGGCCGATCGCGTCCTCGCCGTGTCCATCGGATCGTTCGGCGACCGTTTCGCCAAGATCGCAGGCGTCTACGGCGCCGACGTGACGAAGATCGACGTCGAATGGGGCCAGGCCGCCGATCCGGCGGTCGTCCGCGAGGCACTCGCAGCCGCGCCCGGCTACAAGGCCGTCCTCCTGACCCACAACGAGACCTCGACCGGCGTGATGAACCCGATCGCAGTTCTCGCGGCCGCTGTCCGCGATGCGGCTCCGGATGCGCTGATCCTGGTCGACAGCGTCTCGGGCCTCGGCGCGGTCCCGTTCGAGATGGACGCCTGGGGCGTCGACCTCGTCGTGACCGGATCCCAGAAGGCGTGGATGGCCGCGCCGGGTCTCGCGATGATCGCCGCCTCGCCGCGGGCCTGGGCCGCGATGGAGACCGCGAAAATGCCGCGCTTCTATCTCGATCTCCGGGCCCATGGCGACGCGGCCGCGAACGGCGAGACGCCATTCACCCCGGCAATCGCCGTCGTCTACCAGGTCGACGAGGGCATCCGGCTGATGACGGCAGAGGGGTCGGCCTCGATCTTCGCCCGCCACGAGGCTGCCGCGGCGGCGTCGCGGGCAGGGCTTCAGGCGCTCGGCTTCGAGCTGTTCGC
>JANMPL010000496.1:0-4289 GCA_031369845.1 Chloroflexota bacterium | reverse complement strand
ACCGCCGACCTGCCGCGGGTCGAGATGTTCGCGATGGGCGGGTGAGGGATCGAGGCGCCAGTTATCCACGGGCCGTCCACATCCGTCGATAACTCGTGGATACTTCGGCGCAAGGTGGGCCGAAGTTGGTGGATAAGCGCGTTGACCCGTCCAGCGCCCGCGCCGTACCGTAGGACTTGCCCGAAGGGGCCGTCAGAGACCGGAGAAACCGAGATCACATCAAGGGCCTCCGATCTGGACCGGTCGCTTCGGGCGCTTTGTTGCCCGCGATCGTTGGCTCCGGCCGACTCGCGGGCGAACGCCCGGCGGACTGCGACCGGCATCCCGGTGTCGGTACATCCGTCGGGCCGACAAAGCCGCGGGCCTCGGCCGTCTTCCCCCTGGACGCGAATCCGGAGGCCCGCACGCGCGTGAGCGACCCGATCGACCCCTCTCGCCCGATCCCGCCTGCCGAGCAGCCCGCGCGCCTCGCCGCCCTCGAGGCGGCCGTCCGGGCCCGAACGGACATCGTCCCCGAGGTCGGGATCGTCCTGGGGTCGGGGCTGGGCGGGCTCGCCGACGACGTCGAGGACCCGGTCGTGATCCCCTTCGCCGAGCTGCCCGGGTGGCCGGCCGCAACGGCGCCGGGGCATGTCGGTCGGCTCCTGCTGGGACGGCTCACCGGCAGGAACGTCGTCATGCTGCAGGGCCGATTCCACGTTTACGAGGGCAACGATTCCGGCCTCGTCGTCCAGCCTGTGCTGCTCTTTCGCCGCCTCGGCGCGCGAATCGTTGTCCTGACAAACGCGGCCGGCGGGGTCGATCCGGCGTTCGGGCCGGGGACGCTGATGGTGATCCGCGACCACCTCAACCTCACCGGGCGGACGCCGCTGCTCGGACCGAACGCCGACGAGATCGGGCCCCGCTTCCAGGACCTGACCGACGCCTGGAATCCGCGGCTCCGAGAAGGTCTCCTAGCTGCCGGCCGCGCGGAGGGCGTCGACCTGGAGCAGGGGGTCTACGCCGGGCTGCTCGGGCCGCAGTATGAGACCCCGTCGGAGGTGCTGATACTGCGCACGCTCGGCGCGGACGCGGTCGGGATGTCGACGGTCCTCGAATGCATCGCGGCGCGCTGGTGCGGCCTGGACGTGTGCGGCGTCTCGCTCGTCACGAACGCCGGCGCCGGGTACAGCGGCGAGCCGCTCACGCACGAGGAGGTCCTCGCTGCGGGCGCCGAGGCGGGCCCACGCCTGGCGAAAGTCATCCGGCGGTTCGTCGCGGACCTAAGCTGATGCCGGCCAAATAGCCGTCCCCGGACTGTTAGGCCGACTTGGACGCCCAGGAAAGGGTCGGCCGCATGCAGCGGCAGCTGCCGGAGGCTAACCGGCCGTGAAGAGGGTGCCGCCAATCCCTTAGAACGTGGCCTTGTAGTCCTGGCGTGGCTATTTGGCCACGTCCGCGGCTGGCGATGGGACGAGGGGCGTAACCGGTTGCAGACGATCCTTGAGGAGCGCGATCGTGGCCTCTAGCGCCGGAACTGCCACGGGGTCTGGCTCCGTCGGGTGGGCCGCGTTCGCGAGGACGGAGTGAGCCGTCCCGATCGGCTCGATGACGACATCGGTGCCGAATTCCGTCTTGATGCGCTGGATGCGCGCGCCCGGCGATCCGCGGTCCATCGTGTAGCGAGTCGCGAGGAACCCGAACTTCCCGTCGCGATAGCGCTCCCTGACGCAGGCCAGGTCGCCGGGTGAGAGCCCGAGATCCGCGCCACTCCCCGGAAGCAGCGGCCACGGGAGCGCGGGCTGGCTCCCGATCGCGGCGATGACGGAGTCGTCGACCGCCGCGGCGAGCGCGAAGCCGCCCGAGAAACACATCCCGATCACGCCGACGCCCGGATGGTCGCCCTTCTCCCTTGCCGCCAGGGCCCGCAGCCATGTCGCGATCCGGCTCGTCCGCCCGGTGAGGAACACGAACACTTCACGCGAGACGCACAGCTTCAGGAGGTTGGCGACCACCGAGCTGCCGCTGCCGTCAGCGTGAGGTTGGCCGACCAGGACCGGAAGCAGCACGCGGAAGCCCTCGCCCCACAGTCGGTCGGCGATGTCGAGCGTCGTGTGCTCCAGCCCACCGGCCTCGTGAATGAGGATGACGGTCGGGCCAGATCCGCCCTCGTAGACATCGTGGCGGATCCCGTCATGCGCGAACGCCGTCGCCCGATAGGTTCGGTTGGCCCTCGAAGTCAGCTCGGTTGGCATCGTCAACCTGCGCAGTCGAAACTGTCAGATGCACGCCCAGTAAGCGTACGTCAACAAATCCGTGTCACGTGACCGCCCTGTGAGAATCTCCGGCAATTCGTAACAAGACCACGCGTGATCTCGCGACGACCGCGGTCGACTGCCGTGAAGTACGCTCACTCGGCGGTCATTTGCCAGAAATCGGGGTCCGGGCGCGGAGCGGAGCGAGGCCGGTTTGTCGCGCATCCCGGCATGCTCGGCATCGGCGCCGAATCAGCGGACCTTGAGATCCCGACCCGCGTCTTTCGCCGCCTTCGCCTTCTCTGCCCATGCGCTCAGGACGTTGTCCTTGTGCGGGCGGATCGGGCAGTGCTCGTCGCGGTTGCCCATCTCGTCGCAGTAGCCGAGGGCGACGCATTTCGGGGCGAGGAACGAGCCGAGGAACGGCGAGACCTGGAAGATCTCGTGGCGGATAAGCTGGAAGAGCCGGCGGATCTCCCACTGGGCCATCGTGCAGAGCCGCAACCCGGACATGTGGATGAGCGCCCGCAGGTTCGTCGTCATCACGAGGTTCGTGCGGGTCGCGTTCGGGAAGACGAAACGCGCGTCTTCGGCGGGGATGCCCGCGGCGACAAGATCGCCGTAGACGCCCATCGAGCCTTCGACCGCGCCCTGGTACGCCGACCGGACGTCGTCGTCGGCGTCCTCGATCGAGGCCGGCAGCATCGTCGAGGCGCCCTTGAACGTGACGTAGCGCTGGCTCTGCTGATCGAAGGCGACGCCCGCCCGATGACGGACGAGCTGATGCGACAGCGTCCGCGACACACCGCTGATCCCGAACGTGAAGACGATGTGCTCGATCGTCGAGCCGTGGCCCGACTCGATGACGCCCTGGATGAGCTTCTGCTGCTTCGCCGGGTCGACTTCGCCCGCGACCGCGCGCCGGAAGATCTCCTGCGGCTCCAGCTCCGAATAGCAGGTCCGGCAGGCCGTGTAGATGAGCGGGACGTAGAACTTCTCGACGATCTCGCGATCGGGGAAGAGGAGCGTCGCCTTCATCCCCAGCTCCCGTCGGCCGGGGTTCTTCGGGATCGCCGACTTCTCGCGTGCCGGAGGCTGTCCTCCCGGTGCAGTCGTCGGCTCGGCGGTCATGGATCCAAGTTTAGTCGTTCGATGGTGGTGTGTCCGACGTACGCCTTCGCTCAGCCCGCGAGCAGCGCGGCGAGGTCCTCCAGGTAGGCAGCCCAGTAGCCGAGATGGTCGTCGCGGGCGCTGTCGTCGGGCGTCGTGTCCGGCCAGCCGCCGTGCTCGAGACTGATCCGAGACCCACCACCGGTGAGTGGCTGGACCGTCCAGCTGACGAGGGTCTCGGTGCCCTCCTCGCTGCCCTCCCAGGCCCACGTGTAGGCGAAGCCTCGGCCGGGATCCACGCTGACGACGGTGCCGTCGACGGCACTATCCCCGAAGTCGAGCCGGTACGGGTCGCCCGGCCGGCCAAGCGGGCTCGCGTCCGTGAACCACTCGGCAATCCGATCCGGATCCGTGATCGTCTCCCAGGCGAACTCGGCATCGGCCGGCGTCTCGACGGTCAGCTGGATCGGGCCAGGCCGGATCTTCACGTCCTCGGCATCATCCGGGCGTTCCTCCGACATGCTCGTGGGGACCGGGAAGCTGATCGACCGGCATCCCCAGCGCGTAGGCGACGCTCTCATCCAGCGTCATCGACCGACCAAGAAGGGCATACCGCTCGAGGTCGGTTGGGCTCATCGACGTTCGCGCGTTGGGACGGGCTGACGCCTCGAATTGCGTATCGACGAGGTCGGCAAGACCTACGCCGCTCGCCGCCGACAGGGCCCGAGCGGCGCCCCAGAGCTGAGCGGCCCGCGGCAGGTCGCCGCTGCCGGCTGCCTCGGAGGCCAGGTCGTCGAGGGCCAGCGTGATGCCGGCCACATCGCCTGCCCCGTGGAACAGGCGGAGGGCATCCCGCAGGTGGGCGGCCGCCTCGTCGAACCTGCCGAGCCGAATCAGAGCCGTTCCCATCATGTGCAGCGACCAGGCCTCCATGGACTGGTCGCC
>JANMPL010000480.1:0-2699 GCA_031369845.1 Chloroflexota bacterium | reverse complement strand
GGCGGGTCGCGCCGGCGGCCTCGATGAAACTGCGTTGGCTCAGGGCACTCGCGTCCAGGCCTTGACTACTCGAGATCGGGCACCTTGTGGAATGGCTTGACGACGAAGCCCGTCGGGCCCCCTTTGCCGGCCTTCTTGAAGGTCAGCGTGTCGTTGTAGATGCTCCACTCGAACTGCCACGTTTCCGCGAACTGGCCGGACTCCAGCTTCACGGTTGAGCCTTCCACGGCGAACGTACCGTTCGGGCTGCCAGGATCGAACGGGAACCCGTCGAGCAATTCCCAGAACCGACCTTTCCGGAACGTCTTGGTCCCGCAGCCGGCGTTGCCCGGATTGTTCTCGTCCGCCTCGGCACCGGCCGCCATCAACTCTTCCAGCGTGTAGCAGACCCGCCATGTCCCATCGATCGGACTGACGACGGCCGCCGGGAGCGGAGGCGGCGTACTCGCTGCGACATTGCATTCGACAGCGTCCGGGGCTGCGTTGGAGCCGGCCTTCAGCGCCTCAATCGAATCGATCGTTGCCTTGGTGCCGGGATCCTTCTCGATCTCGTCATACACCGGCTGAACGGCGGTCCGCAGCTCGGCGATGGCGCCTGCCGAAGCGTCGATCATCTCCAGCCCGAGCTTACAAACCTCGTCCGGAAGCGTCGCGGCGTTCGTCCCGATCGATTCGACCGATGCGGCGAGCGCACGATCGCCGGCTCGTCGGAGGATGGCCTGCTGGTCCGCCGTGAGAGCGTCGAACGCCGCGTTGTTGGCGAAGATGACGCCGGGCCGGGACCAGAAGATCACGTTGCCAGTCAGCGAATTGGCATCGGCGGCGTAGGAGTCGCGAATCAGGCTGAGGTGGGCCTCCATGCCGTCTAGCCCTTCGATATCGCCAGGTGTAAACGGCACCGCCGTCGCGCCCAGCGCCTTCATGGTCATCTCCGTCAAGGCGGACTTCCGGATTCCGATGCGAGCGCCGTTGTAGTCGGCCAGTTCGACGAGCTCGCGCGTCAGCCCGAGCGGTCGCCGCATTGGTCCCTGGAGGTAGCCGACGCCGACGACGCCGGCCGAGCGAGTGCCGCCGAGGAGCTCCTTCGCCCAGTCCGAGGCGAGGACCTGCTGCTCGAGCTCGTAGCTGTCGATGAGGAATGGGGCGTGAAGCCCGATGAAGCTGGTGGCGCCGAGTGAGTCGAAGGCGCGAGCGGCGGAGAATCCGAGCTGGGCCTTGCCGGCGGCGACGTACTTGATGACGTCCTGCTCGTATACCGGGCCGAGCGGCACCGACTCGTTGTCGACCTTGACCTCGATCGCGCCCGCCGACTCTTCGGCGACGGCAGCGGCGTACGTGCGTGCCTCTTCCGGATTGCCCTCGCCCGTCACGATGGTCAGGGTCAGCTTGTTCTGGCCTGCCTTCGTCTCGTCGTTGCCGCCGCCCTGGCTCGGGGCCACTACCGGTGTTCCGCCGCACGCTACTGCGAGCAGGGCCACGGTCGCGACCGTCCCGATGCGCTGGTGAATTCCTCTGTTCATCGCCTGTTCCTCCCATCTGAAGTGGACGGGTCGACGATGGGTCGGAACATCGACGGAGCAATCAAGGCGGTCCCTCGACCTGAGCGGTCGGGATGTAGGGTACGCCCGCAGGCCGGCGCGGAGGTTCAGGGCCTGCACTGAGTCCCGGCGACCTTGCGAGTGCGAGGATGGCCGCAAATGCGAAGCGTTCTCATCGTCGACGACCACGCGCCGTTCCGGTCGGCCGTCCGGTTGCTGCTCGAACGGGGCGGCTTTCGGGTTGTGGGCGAGGCTGGCGATGGCGATTCGGCGGTCGCGGCAGTCCGAGAACTGGCTCCAGAGGTCGTCCTTCTCGACGTCCAGCTTCCCGGCGAGGACGGCTTTGCAATCTGCGAGCGGATCCTCGACGCGACCGTTGCGGGTGACGGGGCGCCGGTCGTCGTCCTGACGTCCGGCCGACCGATCGGCACCTTCCGGCGGCGACTCGCCCGAAGTCAGGCGGCCGGGTTCATTGCCAAAACGGACCTGACGGCCCCAGCTCTGTCGGCGCTCGTCGCCGGGGCGTCAACAACATGACCGCAAGGCAATGTCACCTGCTCGCCCTCGCCGGGATGCTGGCGGGGATCGCCCTCGGCCTCCGCGCGGCGGCCGCGTGGAATCCCGGCGTGGACGTCCGGCTCGTCGTGTGGGACCTGGCGGTCGGCTGGGCGTTCATCGGGGGCGGTCTGGGAGCCTGGGCCGGCCGGCCGTCTAGCGCGGCCGGACGGCTCCTCGTGGCCGTCGGCGCTGCGTGGTTTGCCGGGACGATCTGGCCGCCCCTGGAATTCCTCCATCGCGGACCTCTGTTCCACCTGCTCGCGACATACCCGACCGGCAGGCTCACAGTTCGCGGCGCGGAGGCGGGCGGTTGGCTGCGGCTCGCCGCGATCGTCGCCGTCTACGCGGCGAACGCGACGAGGGTGGGTGGGGAGCAGGTCGTCATCGTGGCCGTCGCGGCCGGGTTGATCGCCGTCGGCGCAGGCGGGGTCCTCCGGACTCACGGAGCGATGCGCCGCGCACGGCTGACGTCCAGTGCCGCCGCGATCGCGACGGGAATTGCACTGTTGGCGCCGCTGATCGTCCGGGAGATGGGGGCGTCGCTCGGCATCACCTCTCTGCTCGCGTACGACGCGATCTTGGCGATCGGCGCGATTGGTCTGT
>JANMPL010000446.1:0-2751 GCA_031369845.1 Chloroflexota bacterium | reverse complement strand
GGGCGGCCCGGGCCAGGAGCGGGTCGCGCGACGATCCCGCGGCGGATCCGCCGTCGAGGTCGTGCCGGTCAGGGACGTACGATGTCACGCGGCCAAGCCCCCGCCGGGTTGCCGGCGATCATCGCCGGTAGATCGTGCCGGTCGCCGCCCGGTCCTTGTTGATCCGGCGGGACAGGTGCAACCCCTCGAAGATGAATTCCACGGCCGAGGCGACGACGCTCGGCTCCTCCGCGCCGTCGGTCACATCGAAGGCGCCAAGCCGCCGGATCGCCTCGTAGAGCCCCGGGATCTCGCGCATCCAGGCGACGTACTCGCGCGACGGGACGGCCTCGCCGGTCTCCACGACGAGCCCGTCCTCGAAGGCGAGGACCACATCGTCGAGATCGTCGATCGGAACGCGCCGGCCGAACGTTGCGTAGAGCGCCTTCGTGATGAGCCGCTCGACCACCCGCTCCTCTGGCGCCTCGTCGCCGACCGATTCCAGTTCGATCTTGCCAACCGTCGAGGCGATCACCGCACCCAGGTCCGAGACGCGCGGCGAGGCGACCGACTCACCAAGCCGGACCGCTCGCCGGAGCGCGGCGGCCTCGAGCACCTCGGCGTTGGCAACCGTGACCCGGACGCTGACTCCCGATCGCTGGCTGATCTCCGGGGATCGTCGGGCGAGGTGGGTCAGCTCGGCGAGCAGCTCCTCCATGAACGCCGGCACGGCGATCGCCGGCTCGCCCTCGCGGGCCTCGAAGCGCTGCTTCTCCTGGTGGACGATCGCGAGCTCGTGCTCGAGGGTCCGTGGGTAATGCGTCCGCGCCTGCGTCCCGAGGCGATCCTTGAGCGGGGTGATGATCCGCCCCCGGCTCGTGTAGTCCTCCGGGTTTGCCGATGCGACGACGAAGAGGTCAAGCGGCAGCCGGACGTTGAAGCCTCGGATCTGGACGTCGCGCTCCTCGAGGATGTTGAGCAGGCCGACCTGGATTCGCTCGGCGAGGTCGGGCAGCTCGTTGATCGCGAAGATGCCGCGATTCGAGCGCGGGATGAGTCCGTAGTGGAGCGTCAGCTCGTCGCTGAGGTAGCGGCCTTCCGCAACGCGGATCGGATCGACCTCGCCGATGAGGTCGGCGATCGTGATGTCGGGCGTCGCGAGCTTCTCAGCGTAGCGCCGGTCCCGCGCCAGCCACTCGATCGGCGTCTCGTCGCCGTGCTCGTCGACGGCCGCACGTCCGGACGGGCTGATCGGGGCGTACGGATCGTCGTTGAGCTCGCCTCCGCGGACGACCGGGAGCCACTCATCGAGCAGGTTCACGAGCAGCCTTGCCATCCGCGTTTTTGCCTGGCCACGCTCGCCGAGGAACACGAGGTCCTGGCCCGCGATGATCGCGTTCTCGATCGCCGGGACGACGCTCTCCTCAAAGCCGATGATGCCGGGCATGATCCCGCGGCCCTGGGCGAGGCGATCCAGGAGGTTCGCCCGCAGCTCCGCCTTGACAGTGCGGCTCTCCCAGCCCGAGGCACGCAGCTCTCCGAGCGTCGCAGGCAGACCGGTCGGTTCGACGGGGTGGCGTGTCACGGGCGGCGAGCGTACGGCCGGTCCCGCGGGTCGTCAAACGCCCGGGAGTCCACCAAACCGGGAGTCACTGGACGTGGCGATGATCCGGCCCGACGGCCGCGGCGGCTCGGTGGAGGAGAATCGCTCGCCGGGCGGCATCGACCTCGGTGGTGCCGGCGTGGACCATGGCATGCAGCAGCTGCGCCCGCTCCGCCTGGTCGAGGTCGAGGTCGCCCGCCTTTCGACCGACCCGGATCGCCAGCTCCGGCATCACGCCCCAGGCGAAGTGCTCTAGGGCATCCGAGCTCTCGTCCCGGGCGGCGATCACGGCGGGCGGCAGGCGCTGCACATGACCGTGCTCGTCACGACCGACAGGTCGCGCGTAGTGGGCGGCAACGACACGGCGGCGGATCGCGCCGTCCGGCTCGCGCCAGGCACGCAGGATCAGAATCAGCCCGAGATACGACAACTCATCGTCGCTCGCGCCGATCGGGCGAGCCCGAAGGGCGTCGTGGACCTCCTCGAGGCGGTCGGCGTGGATCGTTGCGCCGATGCCATAGCCGATCGAGGCCGCCCTGACCAGCGTTCGCGCGGCCACACCCGAGGTGTAGATCGGCAGGTGCTCGGACAGCTCGGTGGCGACGATGTACGCGGTCGAAGGGCTGATCGGTGGCGAGCTCGAGGTCGTCGGGCCAGCCGGTGGCCAGCCGAGCGCTGCCGCCTCGGGCAGCCAGGTGAAGTCCTCGGCTTGTCCCGCGAGATCGATTCGGCGGACCCCCGCCGGCAGGAAGTCGAGGAGCGCCTCGAGCATGGTCGTCTTGCCGACGCCGCGTGCGAGCGCAGCGACCACGACCGGCAATCGTGCCTCGATGAGCAGCCAGGCGAGCGAGGCCAGCTCCGCGTCGAGAACGCCGTCGGCGATTAGCTCGACGATGGAGTGGCGCGGCGGGGCCGGCCACGTTTGGGCTCGCATTACCTCCTCGTCCATCGCCGGGATCATGACAGGCGTTGGCAGATCGATCGGTTAGCATGCGGCCGTGTCAACCCGTGACGGCGCCGCCACGCTCGAGATCGTGCCCCTGACGCCGGATCGCTGGGCCGATGTCGCGGCCCTCTTCGGCGAGGGTGGGGACCCAAAGAGTTGCTCGTGCATGTACTGGCGAATCCGATCGAAGGACTGGTCGTTTGCCAACGTGGCAGAAATCCGC
>JANMPL010000445.1:0-4541 GCA_031369845.1 Chloroflexota bacterium | reverse complement strand
GGCCGGCTCGCCCAGCCCGGTCGGGAGGCGGCGGCCTGCGGGTCAGACGGCCTTCTCGACCTGCTTGCGCCAGCGGACCCCGGCCTCGATGAACTCGTCGATCTCGCCGTCGAGCACCGCCGAGGTGTTGCCGGTCTCGTGCTCGGTGCGCAGGTCCTTCACCATCTGGTACGGGTGCAGGACGTAGCTCCTGATCTGGTTGCCCCAGCCGGCCTCGACGTGCTCGCCGCGGAGCTTGCGGAGCTCCGCTTCCTTCTCCTCGAGCGCACGTTCGAGCATGCGCGACTTGAGGACCTTGATCGCCGTTTCCTTGTTCTGCGTCTGGGACCGCTCGTTCTGGCTCTGGGCGACGATCCCGGTCGGGACGTGGGTGAGGCGGACGGCCGAGTCGGTCTTGTTGACGTGCTGCCCGCCCGCGCCCTGCGCCCGGAAGGTATCGACCCTGATCTCGTCCCAATCGAGCTCGATCTCGATGTCGTCGTCGGCTTCGGGCAGGACCTCGACGAGGGCAAACGTCGTCTGACGCCGCTTCTGAGAATCGAATGGGCTGATCCGGACGAGGCGATGAACGCCACGCTCGACGCGCAGCCAGCCGTAGGCGGCCCGGCCATTGACCTCGACCGTGACGCTCTTGAGGCCGGCCTGTTCGCCCTCCTGCTGGTCGACGACCTCCGTGTGGAACCGGTGCCGCTCGGCCCAACGGAGATACATCCGGAGCAGCATCTCCGCCCAGTCGGTGGCTTCTGTTCCGCCGGCTCCGGCGCTGATCGAAAGCAGCGCGCCCCGGTGATCGTGCTCGCCCGAAAAGAGCAGAGCGGTGCGTTCGCGGGCGAAGTCCACCTCGAGAGAGGCCGCCTCGCGCTCAAGTTCGGCGGTCAATTCGGGATCGGCCGACTCCTCGACGAGCTCGAGCGTTGCGAGGAGGTCCTCCGCGCGGCTCTCCAGACCTCGCCACAGCTCGATCTCGGAACGGAGCCCGCTGGCCTCGCGAAGGACCTTCTGAGCGCCCCGCTGGTCGTCCCAGAAGCCGGGCTCGGAGGTCAGCGCCTCCAGCTGCGAGGCGCGCGATTCCTTCGTCCCGAGGTCAAAGATGCCCCGAGGTCGACCGGATCCGCTCCGCCAGGTC
Source organism: Chloroflexota bacterium (assembly GCA_031369845.1). Taxonomy (GTDB): domain Bacteria; phylum Chloroflexota; class Limnocylindria; order Limnocylindrales; family CSP1-4; genus CF-46. Next base: position 3,415 of record JANMPL010000445.1, on the reverse strand, counting down.
CCGAATGGTGGACGCGTCCACTCAGTTGCGGGCCTGGAGATCCTGGAGAAGGATCGGACGGAGCTCGATCAGTCGGAGGGCCGACTTGCTCCGGGCGACGACGGGGTTCACGCAGGGACAATAGCCGTTGTGGGGGCAGACACCGCAATTGCCATCACAGTCGAGCGCCGCGGCGTAGCTGCAGGAGCGGCAATCGCGCTCACAGGCAATCAGATCGACGAATGACTCTTCCTCGGCCTGCTTCACATGTCCCTCATTTCAGTTCCGGGCAAGGACTGGCTGGGCTTGGGGCGTGTGCTGGATGGCCTGCCGGCGGATCCTGACCGATCCCGGCTGCGGGGGAGTTTTCGGCAGTATACGTTGGGAAACTCCCAGCGCCAAGAGGGTGAATTCACGCCTCGCGACGGAGGTGAAATCGGCCAGGGCGATCCGTCAGAGTCCCGTTCCCGTGAGGAAATAGAGCGCGAGCCCGCCGATCTCGTGGATCGTGTCCTTCGCCTGCTCGGACAGGCTCCATCCCGTGGGGCTGGTCGTCGTCGGCGAGCCGTACGCGTCGATGCCCTGATCGCGCGCCATCCGCAGGACGCGGAGCATGTGGCTCCGGTCGGAGACAAAGACCGCCTGATGAAGGCTGCGGTCGCGGAGCATCGAGCCGACCGTCCGCAGCGATTCGAGGGTGTTCCGACCGCGGTCTTCGACGAGGATCGCGGACGAGGGCACGTCGTGGGCGACGGCGTAAGCCATCGCGGCCTCGCCCTCCGTGGTGGTGTCGCCCTCGCGGCCCTTGCCGCCGGTGACGACGAGGATCGGAGCGATTCCCTCGTGGTAGAGCTCGATCGCGTGGTCCAGCCGGGCCCGGAAGAGGGGCGACGGCGCTCCGTTGTACTGGGCCGCCCCGAGGACGACGATCGCATCGGCCGGGCGGCTGTCGTCGCGCAGGCCCTGCTCCCAGATCCGGATACTCGTGTACCCAGCGACGACGATCGTCCCGGCGACCGCCGCGACCAGGAGCCTCGTCACGTTGAGCCTCACGGCTTCCCCCGGTTGTCCCCGATCAGCCGCCGTGGCACTTCTTGTACTTCTTGCCGGATCCGCACCAGCAGGCGTCGTTGCGCCCGATTCGCTCCCCCGTCGGCGTGAAGCCCGGCTTCGCCTCGCCAGGCGGTCCGCCGGCGTTCGACGCGCGCAGGGCGCGAGCCATCGGGTCCGCCGGCAGGCCGCCGGCGATCGGCGATCCGAGGGAACCGGCTGGGCCGATCCCGGTCCCGGTCCGACCACCGGGCGCCGCCGCTCCGGCCGGGCGGGTTGCAGTCGCCGTCGACGAGCCCGACGACACGGTCGCAGCGCCGGCGGCGGCCGTGGCCGCTCCGGCTCCGGCGCCGACGGCGACGGGCGCGGTCGGGTGCTCGTGGCGAGTCAGGCTGACCCGGAAGATCGTCGTCGCCAGCTGGTGGCGGATGAGCGCCCGCAGCTCCTGGTAGAGCTGGAACGCCTCGCGGCGGAACTCGTTGAGTGGATCCTGCTGGGCGTACCCGCGGAGGCCAATGCCCCGCCGCATGTCCTCGATCTCGGTGAGGTGCTCGACCCAGAGCGTATCGATCGTCCGAACGAGAACGAGCCGCTCGACCGTGGCCCAGTCGGCCTCGCCGACCTCTTTCGCGCGGGCATCGAGCCGCCCATCGGCGAGATCGAGCAGGTGCTCGAGAATGACATCACGGTTGCCGAGCTCCCAGAGCTCATCCTCGGTCGTGCCGGGACCGGTCAACCCCATGGCCTGGAGCGCCGCCGCGAGCCCCTCCATCCCCCAGTCGTCGACGTTGTCGCCGGTCAGGTGGCTGTCGACGATGGCGTGGATCTCGTCCTCGACGAATCCCCGGACCGTCTCGCCAAGGTCCTCGTTACGAAGCACCTTGTCGCGTTCGGCGTAGATCGTCTCGCGCTGGCGGTTGATCACATCGTCGAACTCGACGACGCGCTTGCGCATGTCGAAGTTGAAGCCCTCGACACGGCTCTGGGCGCTCTCGATCGTCTTGCTGACGAGCCGGCTCTCGATCGCGACGTCGTCCTCGAGACCGAGCCGCTCCATGAGACCGGCGACGCGGTCCGACGCGAAGCGCTTCATCAGGTCGTCTTCGAGCGACAGGTAGAAACGGGATGAGCCCGGGTCACCCTGGCGACCGGCGCGGCCACGGAGCTGGTTGTCGATGCGGCGGCTGTCGTGCCGCTCGGTGCCGATGATGTGGAGGCCGCCGACCGCCACGACGCGCTCGTGATCCTCGTCTGTCGTCTGTTTTGCCTCGGTGAGCGCGGCGTCGTACGTCGCCTTGTCGACTTCGGCCGGGTTCAGGCCGCGTTTGTGGAGGATCTCCGACGCGAGTCCGGCCGGGTTGCCGCCGAGCAGGATGTCGGTGCCGCGGCCGGCCATGTTCGTGGCGATCGTTACGGCGCCAGTCCGCCCGGCCTGGGCGATGATCCCCGACTCCTTCTCGTGGAACTTGGCGTTGAGGGTCTCGTGCTTGATCCCTCGCCGCTTGAGCATCGTCGAGAGGACCTCGGACTTCTCGACGGTCACGGTGCCGACGAGGACCGGTCGGCCCTCCTCCGTCATCTCGACGATCTCGTCGATGAGGGCGTTGAATTTCGACATCTCGTTCCGGAAGACGAGGTCCGAGTCGTCCTCCCGGATCATCTCGCGGTGGGTCGGGACCGATACGACCTCGAGCTCGTAGATCTTGTGGAACTCCTCCGCCTCGGTCATTGCCGTGCCGGTCATGCCGGCCAGCTTGTCGTAGAGCCGGAAGTAGTTCTGGAACGTGACCGTCGCGTAGGTCACGCTCTCGCGCTGGACCCGCAGGCCCTCCTTCGCCTCGATCGCCTGGTGGAGTCCCTCCGACCAGCGCCGTCCCGGCATCTGGCGGCCCGTGAACTCATCGACGATGACGATCTCGCCATCCTTGACGATGTAGTCCTTGTCGCGCTTGTACAGGGCGTGGGCCCGGAGCGCCTGCTCGAAGTGGCGGGCGAGGCGCGGGTCGGCGTCGTAGAGGTTCGGGACGTTGAGGAGCCCCTCCATCTTGTCGACGCCCTCTTCCGTCGGTGAGACGGCGCGATCCTTGAGGTCGACGAAGAAATCGCCGCCCTCCTCTTCGCCTTCGGGGCGCGCACTCAGCTTCGGGACGAGCCGGGCGAACGTGTAGTAGAGGTCGCCTGATTCCTCCGCCTGGCCGCTGATGATGAGCGGCGTGCGCGCCTCGTCGATGAGGATGTTGTCGACCTCGTCGACGATCGCGAAGCTGCGCTCCCGCTGGACCCGCTGGTCCAGCTCGGTGACCATGTTGTCGCGGAGGTAGTCGAAGCCGAACTCGTTGTTCGTGCCATAGGTGACGTCGGCCGCGTAGGCCTCGCGGCGAGTGAC
>JANMPL010000443.1:0-2445 GCA_031369845.1 Chloroflexota bacterium | reverse complement strand
GGCGGGCGGGCCTCCAGAGTGACCACGTGCTCCTGGCGAAGCTGGAGCTCGGCCGCGTCCTCGATCGTCACGATCCGTTCATCGTTGGGGATGAACGACGAGATGACGTTGAGCGTGGTGGTCTTGCCGGAGCCCGTTCCGCCCGAAACGAAGACGTTCAGCTTGGCCTTGATGCACGCTTCGAGGAATGCGAACATCTCCGCCGTGGAAGTTCCGAAACGGACCAGGTCCTCGACCGTGTAGGGCTTGGCGGAGAACTTGCGGACCGTGATGACCGGCCCGACCAATGAGAGCGGCGCGATGATCGCGTTGACGCGGGAACCGTCGGCGAGGCGGGCATCCACCCGCGGGCTCGTGTCGTCGATGCGGCGTCCAAGCGGCGTGATGATCCGGTCGATGATCCGCAGGACGTGCTCGTTGTTCAGGAAGTGGGTGTCGACGCGCAGGATCTTGCCGGCCCGTTCGATGTAGATCTGGTTGGGGCCGTTGACCATGACCTCGGTAATCGTCGGGTCCTTCAGGAGCGTTTCAAGCGGGCCGAGGCCGGTAACGTCGTTGACGGTCTCGTCGATCAGCTTCAACCGCTCGGACTGCGTCACGGCGAAGCTGTTCGTGTTGATGACACGATTGACCAGGTCTTCGATCAGCTTGGTAGCCTCGGACGGCGGGATGTCGACCAGTGCGTCGAAAGCCCCGACAACCTCCGCCTGGAGGGCCATCCTCACGGTGCGCAGCAGCGCTTCCCGCTCCGGAGTTGTGCCTAGCCCATTAGTACTCGGGGCTACGACGGGTATCGGGAGCGGGACCTTCCCATTGCTTCCCTGTTGAGCCCGTTCTACCCGCGCCATCAGTGACATGCGGAATCTCCATCAGACCAGACCAGGATCCGCAACAGATTCACCTGTGCCGCCAACGGGTCTTGACGTTACCCGTCGGTACCGTGGCGAGCATAACTCCAGATAGTACTAGTGCTGGTGCATCGGGGCACCGCTTCGGTTCCTGATGTTGTCCCGCGTCAACCAACCGCGCGATCGCGGTTGAACCAGGACCCGGGCTCCCCGTGCAGCACGATTGCCGCGAACTTCCGACGATAGGCCGCCGGCGTCAGTCCGGTCGTGCGCTTGAATAGTCGCCGGAAGAACGTCGGATCGTCGTAACCGACGCTGAAACCCACCTCGTCAACGTTGATCGAGCTCGACTCGAGGATCTTCCGGGCTTCGTCGATTCGGACCGCGTGCACGTACTCAATCGGCCGACGGCCGGTCGCGGCCCGAAACCGCCGCCCGAACGTGCGCGGCAGGAGGCCGGATTGCTCGGCCATCGAGGCGACAGGACTTTCTGTTGCGTAGTGTTCTTCGATCCAGGTTTGGCAGCGGGCGATTGCGGCATCGTTCGGATCGGTCCGCCGGACCATGGCGGCGAACGGCAGCTGTCCGTCCTGGTGTCCCGCCAGCAGGTGGACCTTCGCGGTGCGGACGGCGTGCTCCTGGCCGCACAGCCGCGCGATGAGGTGCAGCGCCAGGTCCTGCCAGGCCGTGACTCCGCCCGCGGTGATCACCCCATCGGCCTCCGAGGCGAGCACCAGGATCGCCGAGACGTCGAAGTCGACCGCCGGGTACTCGGCAGCGTAGAGGTCGCCGTACGCCCAGTGTCCGGCACACCTGCGACCGTCGAGCAGCCCCGCCTCCGCGACGAGCAGTGATCCGGTGCAGACCGACGCGATCAGCGACCCGTTGGCGTGCATCGTTCTGAGCCAGGCGGCCTCACGCACAAATCGGCCGCGCGGCGCGGTAGTAGTCGGCGTGTAGAGGTCGCAGACGATGATGACGTCAAATGGTTCGCCGTCCTCGATCGACTCGTGCGGTTCGACGAGGACGTTGCCGAAGAGGCGGAAGGGAGCGGCGTGCGCCGCCACGATCCGAAGGTCCAGCAGCGCGTCTCCCGGCTCCCCCGTCGTCATGTCGGGATAGACGGCGCCCACGGACCCGAGGACGTCATAGAGACCGAACAGGATGGCCGGCGAGGACTCGGGTGCGGCGAAGAGCGCGACTCGAGGCCTGCGCGCACTGTTCAATGGACTGCCTCCCTCGTGGATCGTGTCACTTTTGCCCCGACGTGATGCAATTCGGCTCTGGCGCCATCGTACGACCTCACGGACACTCGGGAGGTCGATGCCGCAGCAGAGGGAACCATGGCCACGCAGGCCGATACCGCCTTTGAGCCGATGACGCCGATCACCGACGAGGCGCTCGCCGCCCTGCGGGGATCCGTCAGCGGCGAGGTGCTCGTGGCGAGCGACGCCGGGTACGACGCCGCTCGAGCGGTCTGGAACGCGATGATCGACCGGCGCCCGGCCGTGATCGTGCGCTGCCGGACCACTTCGGACGTGATCGCGGCCGTGTCGTTCGCGCGCGAGAATGGCTACCCGGTTTCGGTCCGTGGCGG
>JANMPL010000285.1:0-6814 GCA_031369845.1 Chloroflexota bacterium | reverse complement strand
GGCTTGGGCCAGCGCCAGCGGGCTGCCCCGAGAGCCGACCGCGATCTCGTGGCCGTTCATAGGGCGAAGATGTCCCGGACGGCGCGCTCGTCGCGACCGTCGGCGTCGCGGCCGAGGCGCTCGAGAGGCCCGCGGAGGAGTCGCATCGTCAGATGCCGGGTCATCGCCTCGATCGCCTGGCGCGCCTCCGGTTCCAGCTCTGGGAGCCGCCGCCAGAGCGCCGCGAGCTCGGCCTCGCGTTCGCCGTCCGCGTGCTTGACGAGTGACTCCGCTGTGGCGCGCCCGTCACGGCCTCTCAACCAGCCGAGGAACTCCACCGTGGTGCGGTCGACGAGCGCGTCGATGCGAGCGCGTGAGCCATCTTGAGGTGCCACGAGATCGGCATCCACCAGCGCCAATGCGTCGGCAGAAACAAATCGCGGGCCCAGGGCTTCCGCGGCCAGCCCGGGCACAGCCGCGGGCACCGACAGATCGACGACGATGGTCCTGCCTGTGGCCAGCGCCTCGATCGTGTCCGCGGCGATTGGCCACGGTCCCCCGAGAGCCACGACAACGCCGGCGCAAGTACGAATCCGCGCGCCGGGGTCGAACGCCTCAATCCGTGCCCCCGTTTGGGCTGCAACGGCGTTGGCACGTTCCGCGGAGCGGTTCGCGATCGAGACCGAGGCGCCGCGAGCCGCGGCCGCCTGGGCGGCGAGGCGACCCATCTTGCCGGCGCCGACGACGAGGATGTCGCGACCGCGGAGCGATCCCGTCTGTCGCTCGATTGCCGAGAGCGCGACGTCCGCGAGTGAGCGCTGCGGACCGTCGCGCCACGAGCGCGCGCGACGTCCCGCCTGGAGCGCGAAGGCGAAGAGTCGCTCGAGGGCCGTGTCGAGAGTTCCGGCAGTGCGCGCTGCGTCAACCGATTCCCGCAGCTGGTGGAGGACCTGATCCTCGCCCACGACCACCGAATCGCGCCCGACCGCGACGGCGATCGCGTGGCGGACGGCGGACTCGCCGAGGAGCACCTTGCCGCCCGCGGGAAGCGAGACCGCCGTGGCCAATCGCGCCGGTGCGTTCGGGCTAATGCCGTAGCCCTCGACGCGGTGGCAGGTCTCGAGCAACAGCCCCGTGCTGGCCCACTCGCCGCGGAGTCGCGTCGCGAACCGTTCCCGCTCGACGGCGGGAACGTCGCGGGCGTGCGTGACTAGCGCCACGATTTCGCCCGGCGCGGAACGGCTCACGCCTCGCGATCCTGGTCCGCGGCAACCGCGACCGGCAGCCCGCGCCGACGCGGATTGGACTCGAGCCTGTGCCCCGTCATCGTCGCGACCAGCAGTCGGTCCATAGCCCGTTCCGCGGTCTCGAGCAGGTCGGTCGTCTCGGCGGCGTCGAACCCGCGCCGCCGGGCCGCAACCGCGAGCTCGTGATGGAACGGCGCGCGGAAACGGAGGAAGCCCTCGACGGTCTGGCTTAGCGAGAGGCGTAGCCTCGCCGCGACCCGACCGTACTCCGCGGCCGTGCCCGACGCCGCCTTGAGGTGATGGGCGGCCGTTTCGGGCTGAGTGGCGTCGAGGTACTGGAGGAGGCTCGCCGCGAGGACCTGACCCCGCTCGCGGAAGAGGATCCGCTGCTCGTCGCTGAGGGTGAGGACCCAGGGCAGCTCAGGGGCCGCATCCCGGCTCGCCCGGCGGTATGTCCGCGCGATCCGGCTCGGTGTCAGCCCCGCGCCACCGATCGATGGCCGCCGCGATCGATCAGCAGGCAGCAGACGCTCAAGCGCGGCCCGCGAGAACCGCCGGTGGCCACCGGGGGTCGTGAACACCCGCAGACGGCCAGCATCGCTCCAGCGGCGGAGGGTAGCGGGCGAGACGCCGAGCAAGCTGCTAGCGTCGGACAGGCCCATCCAATCGGGGTCGCGGGACGATGAACGACTCACGAAATCTACCCAAATCTACCAGAACATCACCGACTCGCTCACTGTACCACTTCAGACGCGAGGAATTCTCGCGCGAGTTGGCGTTTCCACCACGCCACAAGCAGCGCGAGGCTGCTCGCTCAAGCCCGAAAATGGGTTAGATCAGACCCCCCATGATCTCAGGGGCCTCGACGTTACCGTCTGTGGCAGCAGCTCAGGTGCCTGATGCGGGACTCAAGCCCGGTCAGACACTGCGCTGAAGCGGCACGACCGTTTGACTGGACGTCTGACCCTGACCTTGACTCCGGAATGTGCTCAGGTCACCGTGATGCTGAACTCCCGCGTGGCCTCCTGGCCGCCGCTGTCCCTCACCCGGGCCGCGAACGTGAACGTGCCAGCCGTCGTAGGCGTTCCCTGGATGCGATTCCCGCTCAGGTTGAGCCCGGGCGGCAGCTGACCCGCGAGGATCGACCAGGTGTAGGGCTTGATGCCGCCATCGGCGAAGAGACTGGTCGCGTAAGACGATCCTCTCGTCCCGGAGACGAGCGTCGAGCTCTGGTTGGTGATCACAAGCGGCCGCGGCGGATCGATCGTGATGCTCAGCACCTTCGTCGCCGTGTTCCCCGACTGATCCCTGACCTGGACCGTGAAGGTCTGGGTCTCGACAGTCGTGGGCGTGCCCGTGACCGAGGTCGAGTTGACGCCGAAGTCGGTCGCCATGGTTAGCCCTGCCGGCATGCGTCCGGCGATGAGCTTGAACGTGTGCGGAGTGCCCTGGCCGCCACTCGAGGTGATGAAGTTGCCGTAGAACGTCCCGACATTGCCGTTGGGCATCGCGGTCGTCGTGATCTGCAGCGCGTCGGGTGCAGGCGTCGGTGTTGGCTGCGGCGTCGGCGTCGAGGTGGGCGTGGGCGTCGCGGTTGGCGTCGGCGTGGGCTGGGGCGTGCTGGTCGGCAGGGGTGTGCGGCGATCATGGGAATCGGCGCCCGACGTCCCCGATGACCCGGGCGATGTCGATCCCGCGATCACGGTCGCGACGCTGATAGCCATCAGCGCCGCGATGGCGAGTGCGCTCCACACCAACGGACGACGGTTCATCTTCGGCCTTCTCGAACAATCTGGGACCCACGGGCCACGGTGACAGGTACGTCGCGACGCGCGGCCCGGTTCTCCGCGACACAGCTCATCGCGCTCGGCAATCCGTTGGCGCTCTGCTGCGTCGCGAAAGATCAGAAAGGTCACGGCTGCCGATTCGCCGCGCTGACGGATGGGCGTGGCGCCTGACGGGACGGGAAGAGCCGCAGATCAGGTATGCGCTCTATCGGAGTTATGTGCTCTTCGTCAACGCGGCGATACAGCCCATAACTGAGTACTTTCCCGATCAGATCCCACTCGGGAAAGCACAGCGGTTAGATGGGGAGGCTTATGAGTCCCCTGCTCTACCACTGAGCTACTCCGCCACAGCTCCGAAGTCTATCGAGCGTGACGGGGGGCGGCAACCGCCGTCCCAAGGGCGCATAACCGTCGAGCAGCACAGGCAGAACGTGCGTTTCACGCCGCGATCCACGCCGGCGCCTTCCTTAGGATGTCTTCCGCCTCGCTAATCATTGTCCGCAAGATCGTGCCAGCGGGCGCGATGCCGTGGATCAGCCCAATCGCTTCGCCAACAGTGGCGCCGGCCTGTCCGGCATCACCTTCCGCCGCGGCTTCTGCGTACCGCGCGACCTCCACTTCGGCGACCGCCCGCAACTCCGCCTCCTTGCCGGCCCAGCGATCGGTCGCGGCGCTCCTCAGCGTGCGCAGGTCATACCGCGCCGACCAGAAGTCGTACCCCTTCAATATGTCGATCACACTCGACCGAAGGGTGTCATCGCCGCTGGCCGACACCGCCGCCGCCAGCATGTTGGGATGCACGAGCGATTCTTCGCTAGCCCAGAATCGCGTGCCAACGACGACCCCGTCGGCGCCCAAGGCAAGGGCGGCCGCCAGGCCGCGGCCGTCGGCCACCCCGCCAGCGGCGCACAACAGCGTTTCAGGGGCGCGTGCGGAGATCAGATCGGCGACTTCCGGCACCAACGTGAACGTGCCGCGCTTTTCCCCATGGCCGCCGGCCTCGGCGCCTTGTGCGACCACGACGTCGGCGCCCAGATCGATCGCTCGCCGGGCGTCCGCCAGGGTCTGGATCTGGCACATCAACGGCACGCCCGCCTGCTTGATGCGGCCGACGAATGGCTGCGGGTCGCCGAACGACAGGAACATCGCGGTCGGCTCGCTGTCGAGCGCGATCTCGAGCAAGTGGGGCTGCTTCCTCAGCGACCAAGTAATGAAGCCGCAACCGACGCGCTCGTTGCTTGCTGCCGCAATCTGCCCCCGAAGCCAATGCTCCTCCCCGTAACCGCCGCCGATCAAGCCGAGGCCGCCGGCCGCCGAGACGGCCGCCGCGAGCTTGCCGCCGCCGGCGAAGCCCATCGGCGCAGATATGACCGGATGGTCCAGGTTGAATCGCTCCGTCAAACGACTGCGCAACATGGCACGCGCCTCGCATCAGCTGGTGGAGGCTGGCCGCTCGGACGCGCAAGGCGCCCGAGCGGCCAGGTGCTAGCAGCCGGGCAGCTTGAAGCTTGCGATCCGGGTCTGCCAACCGGCGAGGCTGGAAGCCTGGCCGGCGGCCGTGTAGTACTCGTTGACATACCAGAAGGTGCAGTCATCGACGGGGTCGATGTTCATCGAGGTGTAGTCACCCCACCTCGAATTGGTCGTTGTCTGGACGCCGCTGCCGCTGATGACGACCCCCTCACCGAGCGTCATCTGTCCGAGCGCGTCGCCAGCAAGCCGGCCGGTGTAGCGGATGCCCGGGAAGACATCCGTGCCGTTCACCACGCTGTATCCGAGGCCCATGTCGCCCTTCTTATCCTGGGCGATGCTGCCCATCCAGCGGTGGACGCCGTCACCGGGTGCGTAGGTCCCCTGCTGGTAGACCGAGTAGGTGCTGCCCGATCGCCGGATCTCGTACCAGCGAACGCCAGCGACACCGGGCGCGGCCTCGACGGACTGGTTCGTCACCAATGCCTCGTGGGTCTTGAAGTTGCGGTAGGCCAGCCGCCACGTGGGCCGCTGACGGTACGACAGGATGTCCAGGTACTGAGCCGGGTTCGTGATGCCGGGCTGCGGCAGGCAATCCCGGGAGGCGGGAGCGCACGGGAAGATCGAGTCGAACGAGGCGACAGGCAGCTGGGTGCTGAGCACAAGGGATGCGATCGGGGTCGATCGCCATTTCACGGCGAGTTCCCAGATATTGAGCGCGTCGAACGTCGCCCCGTAGCTTCCACCATCGTCCTGCGTTCCGACGAGCGGAATCTTGGCGTCAAGCATCGGCTTCTGCTTGCCGTCGATATCGGCCGGGAGCAGGCCGTCGCCGACCAGCGGGAGCATGCCCGGCGCGTTCCCGTCGAGGAAGAAGCTGACCGCGCGAGCTCGCGGCAGCCCGTTGATCATCTTGTTCTTCTCGAGAGCGTAGACACCGATGCCGTACTCAATCGTCGGGCCGAACTCGCGCGTCGTGATCACGTACGAATCGGTCCAGACGCCGTACTTCGGGTAGTCCGGGAAGTTGTGGCCGGTGCTGAATGCGTAGCGGTAGTAGGTCCCCGTCGGGTCACCGGTCGTCGAGATCGCGATGCAGTTATAGAAAACGTCGTTTTCGGGTTCGGCGCTGAAGCGCGTCGTGAACTGGGACAGGACCCACCGGTCCGCCAGCTGATCGTAGACAACGATCGGATCGCCCGAGGGATCGGTGCAGTCCGGAACGGCGAAACCGCTCCACAACGTGCCTGTGTCAACCGGTCCAAGGAGCAGCGCACCGCTCTTGGAGTAGACGGCGAACGCGAGATTCACCATCTCGACGTAGTGGTTCGGCCCTACATCGCCGTTGGGGTCGGGCGGATTCACGCGGAATCCGAAGAGGTTGAAGTTGTCCTGATTGCTCAGCCCCTCGAAGTTTGCGCCGGTGGCTGTGATGATCGCGGTGGCGACTGAGCTCGATTGGAGCGCGCCGTCCGCGTTGTGGCCGTTCGGGCTGACAGAGGGCCCGCGATCCGGACGCACCTCGCGAACGGCCGAACTGGTAGCCGGCGCCGAGCGGCTAGCCGCGGCGAGTGTCCGCAGCGGTGCAGAGACGTCGAATCCCGCGGCATCCGTGAACTTCGCCTTGAGCTCACTGCCTGGGGCGGCCAATGGTGCCCCAGCCGATGCGCTCGGGAACCCTACGAGCATCGACAGCAGCGGGATGGTGAACGCGAGACGTGTGGCAGATTTTCTCGATCGACGGAACGCCATGAGTGTCTCCCTCCAAGACCCCGGAAATCCGTAACGTGGCCGAGAGCGTTGCCGCGTTTCATCGTCGTCTCGGTACGCCACCTCCTTTGGCCTGCGAGGATCTCGAGGATGCTCGAGCGGAACCGATCAATCGAGTCGGGTCTGGGGTCGGAACGTGCATGGACCCACAGAAGCGGACGCGCGCCCTCTCGCCTCATCATATCGCGCCGGCACCGGAGCGACACCGCCCGGCTCACGGCCACACCCTGCGCCGTCGAGCGTAATCCCACCCCGTCTCGGTCACATCTCGACGGCAAAAAACGAGGGCCGGAGCTCGTGATCGTGAGCCCGGCCCTCGAATGATTCCCCCGGCGGTTGCGCCGGACCCTCGCAGAATACCGCCCCGCATTGCGGCTGTCGAGAGGCTCGATGCGTCACCGCACCACTTGGCAGGTCGAGCGAAGCTGCACCGAGTCCATGAGGACGCGTCAGCCTGGCGCGAACTGCTCCGACACAGTCGCCCACGAGGCCTCTCGCAGCGCCGGCACCGGGACCGCCGGGAGGACGGCGCCAGGCGTACGCAACCAGACAACGGCAAAG
>JANMPL010000384.1:0-1535 GCA_031369845.1 Chloroflexota bacterium | reverse complement strand
CTGGCCGCGACCGACCCGCTCGACGCGATCCGGGCCTTCGTGCCGCGCCGCCGCGTCCAACCGACCGAGGGGATGCCTCGCTTTACGGGCGGCGCCGTCGGTGCCCTCGCCTACGACGCGGTATCGCTCTTCGAGCCGACGGTCCCGCTCCCGGAACGAGATCCCGTCGGCACACCGACGGCCGCCTTCATCGAGACCGACCTCGTCCTGGTGTTCGATCACCTCACGCACACGCTGTCGGCGATCGCGTCGCTTCACACCGAGACGCCGGATCTCGAGGGCCGCTACCGGATCGCCGAGGCCGCAATCTTCGAGGCGCTCGAGCGGACGGCCCGTCCGAGTGCGGCTGAGATTGGCCGCGCACGCGCGGGAGCCGCGACGCACCCCGCGACGCGGCCCGCCCCCGCCGCAGGCCTCCGCGAGGACAGGATCGACACGAGCCTTGGGCGCGACGCCTACATTCACGCCGTCGAAGTCGCGAAGGACGCGATCGCCTCGGGCGAGGCGATCCAAGTCGTGCTCGCCCGACGCCAGACGTTCGACCTTCCGGCCGACCCCGCGACGGGCCAGCCGCTCGACGGGATCGCGCTCTATCGCGCCCTCCGCCGCGTCAACCCGAGCCCGTACCTGTTCTTTGTTCGGACGCCGTCGTTCGAGGTCGTCGGGGCGAGCCCGGAGCTCCTCCTCCAGGTCGAGGGCGACAAGCTGACGACGCACCCCATCGCCGGCACGCGACCGCGTGGGGCCACTGACGCGGACGACCGGATCCTCGCCGAGCAGCTCCAGCGCGACCCGAAGGAGCGAGCGGAGCACATCATGCTCGTCGATCTCGGACGAAACGATCTGGGCCGGGTCTCGCGGGCCGGGACCGTGACCGTCAGCAAGTACATGGAGGTCGAGCGCTACAGCCACGTCCTCCATCTCGTGTCGCACGTCGAGGGCCGCCTCAAGCCGGACCTCGACGCCCTCGACGCACTGCGAGCGGTCTTCCCGGCCGGCACCCTGTCGGGCGCCCCGAAGGTCCGGGCGATGCAGCTCATCGCGGCGGCGGAGGGCGAGCGCCGCGGGCTTTACGGCGGCGCCGTCGGCTATCTCGGCTACGACGGCAATCTCGACACTGCGATCACGATCCGGAGCGCCGTTCTCCGTGATGGTCAGGCCCACGTCCACACGGGCGCCGGGATCGTCGCGGGCAGCGTTCCCGAGAAGGAGTTCGAGGAGACCGAGCACAAGGCTGCCGCGCTCCGTCGGGCGATCGAGCTGGCAGCCGGTGCGAGCGATGCGCCGCGACCGACCGAACCGGCGATGGAGCCGGTCCCGTGATCCTCGTTGTCGACAACTACGACTCCTTCACGTTCAACCTCGTCCAGGCGCTCCAGGCCGCTGGGGCGGAGGTCCGTGTCGTCCGCAACGACGCGATCGACCGGGCCGGGGTGGAGGCTTTGGCGGCCGATGCCGGCGCGGACCTGCGGGGGATCGTCATCTCGCCTGGGCCCGGCGACCCGACGTCGGCCGGGGTGTCGGTGGCGACAATC
>JANMPL010000342.1:0-2571 GCA_031369845.1 Chloroflexota bacterium | reverse complement strand
GTCGCTCGGCCGGCCCTGCTCTTCGCCCACTGGTTCGACACCGAGGCGCCGAACGGCAACCGGACGCAATTCGTCGACGAAGCCGTGGACTGGGCGCGGCGTCACAACGCTGCCGCGATCCTCCCCCAGCTGACGTTCCCGTGGCAGGGCGATCCGAGCGGCTCGACCGCCGACCGCGAGCGGGTCACGGCGGAGGTGAACCGCCTCCGGCGATGCCTCGACGTCGTCATTGGCCGGCCGGCGATCGATCCGGCTCGCGTCGGGGTCGTCGGGCACGACTTCGGGGCGATGCACGCTGCCCTCCTCGCGACGGCGGACGGACGCCCGACCGCGTACGCCCTCATCGCGGCGGTGCCCCGCTGGGCCGACTGGTTCCTCCCGTTCTGGGCGATCGAGGAGGACCGAATCGAGTATTTCGCCGCGATGCGCCCGGTCGACCCGATCGAGCACGTCGGGCGGGCGGCACCCGCGAAGCTGCTGTTCCAATTTGCCCGGTGCGACTTCTTCATCGCCCCGATGACCGGCCTCGAGTTCAAGCGCGCCGCCGGCGAGGGCGCCGACCTGAAGGCGTACGAGGCCGAGCACGACATGGCCGTGCCGGACGCGCTCACCGACCGAACGGCGTTCCTCGAAGAGGCGCTGGCGCCGGCGGGCTAGGTGTAGTTCCCGGGGTTTGTGAGACATGCATTCAGACCGTCATCAGGTTCGCGAGCCAGCCCTGGAGATGGTCGAGGGCGGGGACGCGTTCGAAGCCGCGCGCGGTGAACGGCGTGCCGTCGTAGCGCTCGGCCGGGGTGTGCCAGTCGAGCTCGCCGTGGAGCCGATCGTAGTTGTAGTAGGTCGCGAAGTGGGTCAGCCCGTCGGCGGCGGCATCGAGCGTTCGGAAGATCTTGCGGTCGAGCACCTCCGACTGGAGAATCCCCCAGAAGCGCTCGATCTTGCCGTTCGTCCAGGGCGAGTTCACCTGGGTCCGGATGTGGCGAATGCGGAGCTCCTCGAGGGTCTTGCCGAAGAGGGTCAGGACGCCCGGCATCCAGACCACGAACGGGCTGCCGTTGTCGCTCATCAGCTCGAGCGGGCTGCCGCACAGCTCGACGCAGTCGTCGAGCCAGGCGAGGATCGGCGCCGCTTGCGGACGGGGCAGGACACGCAGCCCGACGAGGAAGCGCGAATGATCATCGACGAGGCCGACGATCCAGACCTTCTCGTACTCGCTCCGACTGCGGCGCAGGAAGAACGGGCCCTTGATGTCGATGTGCCAGAGCTCGTTCGGACGACCCCGCTCGTACGCCGGGCCGCGCTCCCGGCGGGTCGACGGGCGAGCGGTGCCCAGGCCAGCCAGCAGGCCATCGACGGCGTGGTGGTCGAGCGGATAGATCTCACGCCGGGTGAACTCGGCAGCCAGTCGCTTCGAGTTCCAGTAGGTGAGCAGGCGGACAACGATGACCGCCTGCTCGACCCACCCGGGCAGGCGCGTCGGGTGCGGTCCGCGCGGTCGATCGACGAGCGCCTCGAGACCACCGGCCCCGAAACGGATCCGCCAGCGGTGGAGGCTTGCCCGACTGGCCCCAAGTGCGAGAGCTCCCGCGATGCCCTCCTCCCGGGCGACGCGGACGCACCGGGCGCGAAAGCGAAGCGCGTCGAGATCGGGACGCTCGACTCGTCCTGGCGGCCGACCGCCTCGCGTCGCCAGGAAGAGGAAACCCGGGCCTTCCTGATAGGTGTGACGGAGCAGACGACGATGCGGCTCGGCGCGGTTCCTGATCGGGGGCTCATCCATGCCCCGACGCTAGGACGAGTCGCCGCTCCATGTCTCACAAACCCCGGGAACTACACCTAGGGCATGGGAATCTCGGCCCGCACGAGCGTATAGTCGAGATCGAAGGACGTTCGCAGCCAGGGTCGAGGGGTGTGATGGTCGTCCGATCCGGAAGTGGATTCAGGTTTCTGGCGGCCGCGGCCCTGCTCACCTTGGCCGGTTGCGGCGGCACCGTCACTGCCACGCCGGAGCCCACGGCGACCGTTCCCGTGAGCCCTTCAGTCTCAGTCGTCGCCTCGCCCGTTGCCACGCCAAAGGCCAGCAAGTCCCCGCGGGCACCGAGCCCAACCCCGCCGGATCCCGCTCCCGCGGAGCTCATTGGCTCGTGGCAGATGATGCTCGGAACGGAGAAGGTGACCCTGGATCTAGCAGAGCACACGTATCGGGTGCACCGTGGACCGGAACTGGTCGGGGGCAGGATTGCCGTCCGGGGCGATGAGATCGACTTCTCGCACAGCAATGTCTGCGAGGCGACGGGCACCTACCGATGGACGCTCGAGGCGGGTGCGCTGACATTCACGTCGATCCAACGCGATCCTTGCCCTGGCCGGGCCAAGGTGCTCGACGGCCAGACCTACACCAAGGCACCCTAGCCGGGTCACTCACGATCATGCCGTAACAGGGGCCGCACGATGCGGAAGAAGTCGTATGGCACGCTCCGGGTCCGGGCCGTCTCGGGGACGTACGTCGTGTTCCTCGCGTTCGACATGAAGCAACCCCACGCCAATGGCCTGATGGGCTTCGCGATTCAA
>JANMPL010000340.1:0-3713 GCA_031369845.1 Chloroflexota bacterium | reverse complement strand
CCTCGCGGCCTGGAAGGAATCCTTTGCTGACCTCGCCGCACGGCGGCGTGCGAGCTACGTCGACCTGTCGTCGGACGTGCCGCTCAACGACCTCATCTTCGCCGAGCTCAGGCGACGACGGGTACTGGGCTAGGAACCACGCTGATGCCCCTGACGGCACCGCTCGCACTGCTTGGGCTGCTGTTCGTGCCGGCCGTCGTGGCCATGTACCTGTTGAAGCTGCGACGCGAGGAGCGAGTCGTCCCCTCCACGCTGCTCTGGCAGCGGCTTGTGGCCGACGTGGAGGCGAACGCTCCGTGGCAGCGGCTCCGCCGGAGCCTCCTCTTCCTCCTGCAGCTGCTCCTCGTCCTGATCCTCGTCCTGCTGGCGGCGCGACCGTTCATCGAGCGGCCGGCCGGGCTCGCTCGCGACATCGTCCTCGTCGTCGACACGTCGGCGAGCATGGGCGCGACCGACCTGTCACCAAACCGCCTCTCGGCAGCAAAGGAAGCCGCACTCAGTGCCCTTCGCGATCTGCCGGCCGGTGGCAAGGTCAGCGTCGTCGAGGCCGGACGAACGGCCCGGATCGTGGCGGCGGGCTCGTCGGACCTGGGAAGAATCCGGCTGGCGATCGAGTCGATTCGGCCGACCACGGCCGCCGGGGACCTGAGCGACGCCCTCGAACTCGCCTCGGAGCTCGCCTCGCAGTCGGGTGACGCCGAGGTGTTGATCGCGACAGATGCCGCCCTGACCTCGGTCCCGACGACCGCCGTCGCCGCCAAGGTCCGGGTACTTCGAGTCGGCGGCGAGCGTGGAAGCCGCAACCAGGCGATCGTAGCCCTGGCCGTGCGGACTGCCCCATCGGGTGTCACCCGATCGGTCTTCGTCAGCATGGCCAACCTCGACGTGGATGCGGCGATGCGGCGGCTCGAGATCTGGGGCGACGGGCTACTGCTCGAAGCACGGGACGTCCGGATGGGCGCCCAGCAGCGGGCCGACGTCATCATCGACGACGTAGATCTGGGCGTGGGAGTCGTCGAGGTCCGGCTGGTCGCCGCCGAGGGTTCGTCCGACACCGCGACACCGCCGGATCAGCTCGCCGCCGACGATCGCGCCTGGGCCATCGTGCCGCCGGATCGGCCGCGGGAGATCCTCCTTGTCGGCGAGGGCGATCCCTATCTCGAGACCGCGCTTTCGTTCCTCCCCAACACCAGCCTCTTCGGGGTAAAGGCAGACCGGTATCCGGCCGATGCACAGCGTCGGGACGGCACGGACTGGGACCTGATCATCTTCGAGGGCTTCGTGCCGGCCACCCTCCCGAGCACGCCGACCCTCGTGGTCGAACCACCCAGGACGAGTCCAGTGGGCACAGTGACCGGGAAGCTGACCAACCCCGGGGTCGGAACGCTTTCGCCGGACGAGCCGATCCTGCGGTACGTCGATTTGTCGACGATCCACATCGCCGAAGCAGCCCGACTCGAGACGCCGGCGTGGGCCCGGTCGGTGATCCCCGGACCGAAGGGCGCGCCGCTGCTCTATGCGGGCATCCGGGCCGGCATCCCGACCGCGGTGCTCGCATTCGAGCCGCGCCGATCCGATCTGCCGCTCCAGGTCGCCTTTCCGATCCTGATCGCGAATCTCACAGGAGAGCTGATGGGCGGCAGCGCCGCCCCGGCCGATGCCGTCAGGCCCGGCGATCCGGTCGCGCTGCCCGTCCCCGCGGGTGCTACCGGCCTGCGAGTCGAGCGCCCGGATGGAAGCGTCGTCGACCTTGCGCCGGGCACCGCCGGCGGGACCAGCGTCACGTTCACCCAGACCGACCTCCTCGGCGTCTACGTCGCAACCGCGATCCGGCCCGCCTCGGCTGGTGCCTCCGGGAGTCCGGCTGCGACCCCGCCCCCGACGCCTGCCCCATCCGCGACCCCACGACCATCCGGCAGCGCCGGCTCCGGCGCCGGACGCGTCGACCCCAACGCCCCGATCCGATTCGCCGTCGACCTCTTTGACGTCGCCGAGTCGACGATCACGCCGGGATCCGTCGCCGCCCTTGAGAAGCTGGGCCACGCTGCCGCTGTCCCGGGCGCGTCGGCGGCGCCCGGTGCATCCGCCGCCCCGGATGCGGCTGCCGCGTCGCGGCCACCCGTCCGCGATGAGCTGTGGTTCCCGATCGTCCTGATCGTGCTGGTCGGCCTGTGCGTCGAGTGGGCGCTGTATCACCGCGACGTCGTCACCCGGGCCTCGCGCGGCATGTCGCGGCGGGTTCGGCGGCCCGTTCGTGGGAGCGCCTGACGTGGGCATCGCCTTCGACGCGCCGCTCGCGCTGCTCCTCCTCGTTCCCGCCCTGGGCCTGACGTTCGCGCTTTACGCTGCCGCCCGACGCCGAACCGGGACGGCGCGACGGCGGGTCGCGCTCGTCGTCCGCACACTGCTGCTCACCTCACTCGTCTTCGCCCTCGCCGGATTCCGGCTGGTCCTGCCGATCGATCGCCTGGCAACCGTGTTCGTCGTCGACCTGTCGGATTCGGTCGGGACGGCCGGCCGCGACGATGCCCTGGCGTTCGTCCGCGAGAGCCTGGCGCTCATGCCGGAGGGCGACGCCGCCGGAATCGTGGGATTCGGCAAGGGAGCTCTCGTGGAGCGCCTTCCAGCCGAGCTCCGCGAGATCGACCGGATCGCCTCGACGCCGGTCCGCTCAGCGACTGACATCGGGGCGGCCCTTCGTCTGGCTTCCGCGCTGTTCCCGGACGACGCACAGAAACGGATCGTCCTGCTCTCGGACGGAAACGACACGACCGGCCAGGGCCAGGCGGAAGCGGCCCTCGCGGCGGCCCGAGGCGTCCAGGTCGAGACGAAGGTCATCGGCCTCGGATCGGCGGAGGAGGTCCTTATCGAGCGGCTGACAACGCCGTCGACGTCGCGGCTCGGCGAAGAAGTCGAGGTGGTCACGGACATCCATTCGACCGTCGCCCAGCCGGCGACCGTCCGGCTGTTCGCAAACGGCGAGCAGGTCGGCATCGAGCGGGTCGATCTGGAAGCCGGGTCGAACAAGGTCACATTCCACGTGAAGCCGAAGGAGGCCGGCTTCGTTCGGTTTCGCGCGGTCGTCGAGGCAGCCCAGAACACCTTCAGCCAGAACGATCGCGCCGACTCGAACACGATCGTCAAGGGTGAGCCGCGGATCCTGGTGGTGTCGGGCGACGAGGTAGTCGCCGCGGAGCTCGTCGGCGCTCTCGAGGTCGAACGGCAGGACGTCGACACGGTTGCCGCGGCAGGCCTGTCCACCGATCCGCTCCAGCTCGCGTCGTATGACTCCATCGTCCTCGTGGACGTACCGCGGCCCTTATTGACTGAGCGCCAGATGGCCGCACTCCAGGTCTACGTTCGCGATCTTGGCAAGGGCCTGGTGATGATCGGTGGGCCGCGGAGCTACGGCGCCGGCGGGTACGAGAACACCCCGATCGAAGAGACACTCCCCGTCGATATGGGCGTCCGTGACCGGCAGAAGCAACCCGACATCGCCCTGGTCGTCGTGATCGACAAGTCCGGCTCGATGGATGCCTGCCACTGCAACAGCTTCAACGGCGGGATGGGCGGAGGCGGCGGCGGATCCACCGTGCGGAAGGTCGATATCGGCAAGGAGGCGATCCTGCGGGCAGCCGCGGCAATGACGGCCCGGGACGAGCTCGGCGTGGTGGCCTTCGACCAGTCGTATCACTGGGTCGTCAAGACGCAGC
>JANMPL010000274.1:0-2687 GCA_031369845.1 Chloroflexota bacterium | reverse complement strand
CGATCCCGGCGACCACGAGGCGTTGGCCGTCGAGCGACTCGTCCTTGAGATCGCCCGAGTAAGCCGTGACAAAGTCGCTGACGCGATCGGCGATCTCGCCCATCGGGTGCTCCGAGAGGTAGAGCCCGAGGAGCTCCTTCTCCCAGCGCAGGCGTTCCCGAACCGGGACCTCGGTCGTCTGGGGCAGCGGCCGTTCGAACGCTGTGGCGTCCTCCGCCCCGAGATCGAACAGTGACGTCTGCCCGCTGACCCGATCGCGCTGCGCGGACTGGCCCGCGGCCATTGCGTCGTCGAGGCCAAGGAGGATCTGGGCGGGATGGCCGAAGGCGTTGAGCGCGCCGACCCGGGCGAGCGACTCGAGGACCTTGCGGTTTGCGAGGCGAAGATCGACTCGGGTGCAGAAGTCGGTCAGCGACCGGAATATGCCGCCCTCCCCGCGTGCCGCGATGATCGATTCGATCGCGCCCTGGCCGACGTTCTTGACGGCGAGGAGCCCGAACCGGATCGCCTGGCCCTCCACGGTGAACTCGACCCCGGAGCTGTGGACGTCCGGCGGTAGGACTTCGATCGCCATCCGGCGGCATTCCGCGATCGCGGCGGCAACCTTCTCCTCGTTCGAGCGGAACGCCGTCAGCACGCTCGTCATGTACTCGACGGTGTAGTTCGCCTTGAGGTAGGCGGTCTGATAGGCGATGAGGCCGTAGCAGGTCGCGTGGGCCTTGTTGAACCCATACCGCTCGAACGGCTGGAACGCAGCGAAGACCTGGTCGATGACCTGCGGCGCCACGCCTCGCTCCGCTGCCTGCGTGACGAACTTCTCGCGCTGCGCTCGCAGGAGGGCGGACTTCTTCTTCCGGATCGCGTAGCCGAGCGTGTCGGCCTCCGGGCCGGTGAAGCCGCCGAGCGCGATCGCGGCGGCCATGATGTCCTCCTGGTACACGAAGATCCCGTACGTCTTGTTCAGGTACGGCTCGAGCAGCGGGTGGAGGTACGTCACCCTCTCCTGCCCGTGCTTGCGCCGGATGTAGGCGGGAATGTTCTCCATCGGGCCCGGCCGGTAGAGAGCGACCATGGCGGCAAGGTCGAGAACGGACGTCGGGCGCAGGTCGCGGATGTAGCGCCGCATCCCTGCCGACTCCAGCTGGAAGATGCCGGTGGTCTCGCCCGAGGCGAGGAGCTCGAACGTCCGAGCGTCGTCGAGGGGAATCGCGTCGAGGTCGATCTCGATCCCCCGCTCCTGCCGGACGAGGTCGACCGCCTGGCGGAGGATCGTCAGGTTCGACAGCCCGAGAAAGTCGAACTTGAGCAACCCGAGCGCCTCGATGCCGTGCATCTCGTACTGGGTCATCAGGGCGTCGGAGTTGGTCGCCTTCTGGAGCGGCATCAGCTCGGTCAACGGCTCGCGCGAGATGACGACGCCGGCGGCGTGAGTCGACGCGTTGCGGGCCACGCCCTCGAGCTGGCGGGCGAAGTCGATGACCCGCTTGACCGAGGCGTCGCCGGTGTACATCTCGCGGAGCGGCGGCGCGATCTCGAGCGCCTCGTCGAGCCTGATCCCGAGCTGGTTCGGAACGGCCTTTGCGATCCGGTCGACCTCGCCGTAGCTGTGCCCGAGGACGCGCCCGACGTCGCGGATCGCCGCCCGCGCGAGCATCGTCCCGAAGGTGATGATCTGGGCGACGTGGTCGGCGCCGTACTTGCGGGTGACATAGGCGATGACCTCGTCGCGGCGGCTGTCCTCGAAGTCGACGTCGATGTCCGGCATCGTCACCCGGTCGGGGTTGAGGAACCGCTCGAACGGCAGCTCGTAGTGGATCGGGTCGACCGGGGTGATGCCGAGGGTGTACGTGACGATTGAGCCCGGCGCGCTGCCCCGGCACGTCGTCTGGATCTTCTGCTCGCGGGCGAAGGCGATGAAGTCGGCGACGATGAGGAAGTAGCCGGCGTAGCCCATCGACATGATCACGCCGAGCTCGTAGTCGAGCCGCGCCTGGAGCGCGGGCGTCACCGTGCCGTAGCGCCGTTCGAGCCCGCGCTCGCACTCCTTGCGCAGGTATGTCTCCGCCGTCTCGCCATCGGGGACCGGGAAGTGCGGGATGCGGAGGTTGCCCAGCGGCATCGTCAGCTCGGTCATCTCGGCGATCCGCTTGCTGTTGAGGATCGCCTCGCGCTGGTCCGGAAACAGGGCCGCCATCTGGGCCGCGGACTTCAGCCAGAAGTCGTGCGTCTCGAACTTCATCCGGCCCGGGGTGTCGACGTTGTTGCCGGTGCCGACGCAGAGGAGGACGTCGTGGGCCTCGGCCTGGCTCTCGTGGACGTAGTGGAGGTCGTTCGTCACCACGAGCGGCAGGCCGACCTCGGGGCCGAGGCGGAGCAGCTGCTCATTGAGCCGGCGCTGCTCCGGCAGGCCGTGGTCCTGGAGCTCGAGGAAGAAGCCGTCCTTGCCGAAGATCTCGCCGTACTCGCCGGCGAGCCGCCTGGCATTCTCCCAATCGTCAACCTCGAGCGCGCGGGCCACTTCGCCGTTGAGGCAGGCGCTCAGCCCGATCAGGCCCTCGCTGTATTTCGCCAGGTGGTCGCGGTCGATGCGGGGCTTGTAGTAGTAGCCGTCGATGTGGGCGTCGGTGACGAGGCGGCAAAGGTTCTGGTAGCCGGTCCAGCTCTTGGCCAGGAGGATGAGGTGGAAC
>JANMPL010000194.1:0-6758 GCA_031369845.1 Chloroflexota bacterium | reverse complement strand
GTCGAGGTCGTCCTGGCCGGCGGGGTATTCAGCACGACCGATGAGCCGTTCTTCGCCCGGATCGAGACCAGCATCCGGGCCGTCGTCCGCGACGCGCGCCTCGTCCGCCTCGACGTTCCCCCCGTAACAGGTGCCGCGCTCCGCGGCCTCGACCTCGTCGCTCCGGCCGGACCCGCGCGTCACGCGGCACGGGAACGCCTCCGCACCGAGCTGAAGGCCTGGAGCCGGGCGGTAGGCGCGGACCGTTGAGGGACCGATGGGCCTGAGGGACGAGATCCGGGAACAGCCGGAGGTCGCCGCGCGGCTGCTTCGCGACGGAGCGGCGCAGATCGAGGGGATCGCCGATCGCATCGCCGGGCGCCTCGCCGATCGCGAGATCGACCACGTCGTGATCGCCGCGCGGGGAACGAGCGATCATGCCGCGATCTACGCCCAGTACCTGTTCGGCGCCCACCTGCGCCTCCCGGTTGCGCTCGCGACGCCGTCGCTCATCTCGCTCTATGGCGTCGAGCCGCGGCTCGATCGATCGCTCGTGATCGGCGTCTCGCAGTCCGGCCAGTCGCCCGACATCGTCGGGGTCGTCGCAGCGGGGCGCCGCCAGGGCGCACCAACGATCGCGCTGACGAACGACGCGAGCTCCGACCTGGCCACGGCTGCGGCGCATCACATCGACCTTCGGGCGGGCCCGGAGCGGGCGGTCGCGGCGACCAAGACCTACACGGCGGAGCTGCTCGCCGTCGCGCTGCTGGTGACTTCGCTCGAGGCGCGGCTCCGTCCCGTGGCCGGCCGGGACGTGGAGCTGGCGGCCGTGCCCGGTGCGATGGCGACGGCGCTCGATACGGAGCCTGAGACGGAGGCGGTTGCCCGCCACCTCGCCGGCCGCGATCGGCTCATCGTCGTCGGGCGAGGCTTCAATTACGCGACGGCGCGGGAGATAGCCCTCAAGCTCAAAGAGCTGGCTCGCCTGGCAGCCGACCCTTACTCGGCCGCCGACTTCCTCCACGGCCCGCTCGTCCTCGTCGAGCCAGGCTACCCGGTGATCGTCCTCGCCCCGTCCGGCCCCACTGCCCCCGACATCGATGCCCTCCTGGAGCGCCTCGTTGAGCTCGCCGTCGAGCCGATCGTCATCTCCGACCGACCCGAGGTCATCGCCGCCGCGAGCGTCGCCATCCGGCTGCCGTCCGGCCTCCCGGACTGGTTGATGCCCATCGTCGCCGTCATCCCTGGCCAGCTCCTCGCTCTGCACCTTGCGCTCGCCCGGGGCATCGACCCCGAGTCGCCGCGCTGGATCGCGAAGATCACCCGGACGAATTGACGCGCATCAGAGGTTGACATCCGGCGCCTGGCGCGTATTATGCCGTAAGGTTAATTAACCAGATAGCGAAATGGACATGGATACCGACCCCCTCAGCACGACGTTCGCCGCCCTCGCCGACCCGACCAGACGAGCGATCCTCGCCCGCCTGGCAGTCGGGGAGGCCACGGTGACCGAGCTCGCGGCACCCTTCGACATGAGCCTCCCGGGCATCTCGAAGCACCTCAAGGTGCTCCAGCGAGCGGGGCTGATCGAGCAGGGTCGCCACGCGCAGTGGCGGCCGTGCCGGCTCGCGCCGGAACCGCTCCGTGACGTGGCTGGCTGGGTCGAGCAGTACCGGCGCCATTGGGAGGAGAGCTTCGAACGGCTGAGCGACTACCTCCGCGAGCTAAAGGACAGCCAGGAGCAAGGAAAAGGAGACGACGATGAACGCGACCCGAATCGACAGGGGTAGCAACGAGACGACGGCCGTCTATTCCGAGGGCGGCGACCTCGTATTCGAGCGCACGTTCGACGCGCCGCGCGAGCAGGTCTGGAAGGCCTTCACGGACCCGGAGCTCATCCCGCGCTGGTGGGGTCCCCACGGCACGACGACCACGGTCGCCGAGATGGACGTCCGGCCGGGCGGCAAGTGGCGGTACATCAGCCAGGCGCCCGATCGCGACACCGTGGAGTTCTACGGGGAGTACCTCGAAGTCGATCCACCGAAGGGCTACAAGTGGACGTTCATGTTCGACGTCGAGGGCGTCGGCCCCATGGGCGGTCCCGAGACCTTCATCCTGGAAGAGGTCGACGGCAAGACGAAGGTCACCTCTATCGGACACATGGGCTCGGTCGAGGTGCTCGAGGGCGCGCTGTCCACGGGAATGGTTCCCGGCGGGCTCGAGACCTGGGACCGCCTCGCGGCCCTGCTCGCGACGAGCTGACCGACCCTACGCCAAACGGAGACCGGCCTCGCGCTCGGGCAGGCCGGTCTCCTCGCGTGTGCTGTCAGCGGCCGACGAGACACCTTCGAGACGCGGGCGCGGCACTCTCGTGTTGCTAGGCACGCAGACTGTGCCGCAGAACGAAGAGGGAGTCGGCAAATGCGAACGTCGAGTCGTCCGGCGCGAGCCATCGTGGCGATAGTGGCCGCCACCTTGGCGCTCACTTCCGTCATCGGGCCAGTGGCGGCGGGATCGCCCCAGCAGGTCGAGATCGTCTCGCACATGAACTTCAACCCGGACGGGCCGAACTTCGGGGACTTCACGGCCACTGGAAGCGCCGTCGATAGCGGCCTGGTGTGCGCGTCCGGGACGGTTCTTGATACCGGAATCGTCTTTGGCGGATTCCAGAGCGGTCGCAGCGCCCAGATCCTCGTCCGCAAGACATTCACGTGTGCCGATGGAAGCGGGACGTTCTTCGTCAAGATCCAGGTCCACCTCGACTTCGAGACGGCGACGGAGTCCTTCACCTGGGTCGTCCTGGGCGGAACCGGCAACTACGAAAGCCTCCGCGGGAGCGGTGACGGCACCACAGTGGGTGACGGCTCCGATCCCCAGACCGGGAACTTCAATACCTACGTGGGGGGCCTCCACTGACCTGGTCGATCGAGAGCGTCAAGGAGGCGCCCGTCGATGCCGCAGCCGTGTTCAGGTTGTACGCCACTCCTTCCACGTGGCCGGACTGGGGTCACAACGCGAAGTGGGCGGGCGCCGACGGGCCTCTCGTCGAAGGTGGGATCGTCCACGTTCGAGCCGGCTACGGGAAGGTCTATCCGTGCCGCATCCGACGTTTTGTGGCCGGCCGCGCGATCGAGTTCGAGGTTCGGCCGCCGTTGATCAAAGTCGTCCAGACGTACGAGGTTGCCCCGACCCCGGAAGGCGCGCGCATCCGGCACGCTATCGAAATATCCGGCCCGCTCGCCGGCGTCATGCGGCTGGTTCGAATAGACCGGATCTATCAGGGCTGGCTGGACAAGGAAGTCACGAAGCTCATCGCGATGGCGGGCGACGAACCGCGATCCGCCGCCAGCAGGGACGTCCTGGACGGCGGGGCCGATCCGTCGTAATGCCTACGCCGAGACGCCGGTCCCGGTCGCCGAGACCACGAGTCCGATCGGGCAGGACACGCCGGTCGAATGGTCGGGGCAATAGCCGCGCGGATTCTTGGCGAGGTACTGCTGGTGGTAGTCCTCGGCGTAGTAGAACGTCGGCGCCGGCTTGATCTCGGTCGTGACCTCGCCGAACCCGGCCTCGTTCAGCCGAGCCTGGTACATGTTGCGGGAGGCGACGGCGGTACGGAGCTGCTCGTCGTCGGTCGCGTAGATGGCCGAGCGATACTGCGTCCCGGTGTCGTTGCCCTGGCGCATGCCCTGGGTCGGGTCGTGGTGCTCCCAGAAGACCTTCAGGAGCTGCTCGTACGTGACCTGGGCGGGATCGTAGGCGACGAGGACCGCCTCGGCGTGTCCTGTCCGGCCGGAGCAGACCTCCTCGTACGTCGCGTTCGGGGTGAAGCCGCCGGCATAGCCGGCCGCCGTGCTGATCACGCCTGGCGTCTGCCAGAAATCCTTCTCGGCGCCCCAGACGCAGCCGAGGGCGAAGATGGCCGTCTTCGTCCCCTCCGGCCACGGCCCACGAAGCGGCGCGCCGTTGACGAAGTGGTGATCGGGGACCGGCAGCGATTCGGAGCGGCCGGGGAGGGCATCGGTGGGGGAGGGCATGGACGAGGAGCGTCGAAGGAACTGCATGGCCGAAGTCTAGCCTTCTCGTGTGACGACTCTATTTCAATTCGTAGTGCCGGGCCGGACCTCAGGCGTCGCTCTCGTCCTCGTGGTGAGCCGGCAGCGCGAAGCCGACCTCGGTGCCGACTGGCGACCGGGGAGCAGCCCAGATGCGGCCCCCCATCGCCTCGACGAGCTGGCGGGAGACGAACAGACCGATGCCGGCGCCACCCGCCATCCGAGTCGCCGACGACGACCGATAGAAGAGCTCGAACACGCGCTCCGTGTCGCCCTCGGCGATCCCGATCCCTTCGTCGAGAACCCGTGTGACGACTTCATCGTCCACCGCTTCGACCACGACCCGGATCGGTGCCGCAGGGTGGGCGTATTTCGCGGCGTTCGTCAGCAGATTCCGGACGACCTGCTCAACGTAGGTCTCCTCACCGATCACAATCGGCAGCCCCTCGCTCGCCTCCAGCTCGATGATCCGGTCCGGCAGCCGGGCTCGCTCAGCCTCGACGACGCGGCGCAGGATCCGCGCCATCCCGAGAGGCTCGCCGTCGATGTCGACCGCCCCGCGTTCCGCGCGTGACAGGACGAGCAGGTCCTCGACGAGCCGATGCAGCCGATCGGCTTCGGCCTCGACATCCTCGATCGTGCTGACCATCACCTCCGGGTCGAGGTTGGCGCCACGTTGGCGGAGCATCTTGGACAGGCCGTAGATCGTCGTGATCGGGGTCCGGAGCTCGTGGCTGATCACCCCGATGAAGGCGTCGCGGAGCTGGTTGGCGCGCTGCTCTGCCGAGTAGTGGTCGGCCAGTTCGACGGGCCCGGACAGCACCCGGACGATCGTCTCGAGCAGCTCCATGTCAGCCTGCGAAAAGGCATCGGGCACCGTTGAATCGATCTCGACGAGGCCGATCCCGATACCACGCCTGACGATCGGCACCGCCAACCACGATCTCATCGCCTGACGCGCCTTCGGCCCACGGATGACGGCCTCCGAGGCGCGGATGTCCGGGAGGAGGCAGGGCTCGAGCGTCTCGACTACTCGCCAGCTCAAACCCGGACCGCGCCGAACGCGCTGCCCGAGCGCCTCATCGGCGAACGGCCCGACGGCGGCCCGGACGACGAGCTCATCGCCCTGCACCAGGGCGATCGAGCCGCCGGTCAGCGGCACCGCGGTCTGCAAGCGATCGAGGGTCTCGTGAAGGATCTGGTCGAGATCGCGCTCGCCCGCCGCGGCGCTGGCGATGTCGATGATCAGCTGCGCCGTCGCCGGGTTCCACGAGGCGTCCACCCTGGCGCGATGCTGCACCCCCTCGAGCTTCCTCACGCGAGAAAGGTACACGGGTCGACTGGTTCGCCGTGAACATCGAGCCGCCCGATCCCACGGGGCTGGGTCAACCGCCCGCCCGGAGATCGAGGGCTCGTCCCCAGCGAAGGGCCCGGACGGCGAAGAGGACCCCCAGGGCCGCCATCACGAGAATCGCGGCGGCCGCGATCGAACCATCGAGATCGCCGGTTTGGAACTCTCCGTAAACCACGAGCGGCAGCGTCTGCGTCCTGCCGCCCAGATTGCCGGCAAACATGATCGTCGCCCCGAACTCGCCGAGCGCCCGCGCCCAGCTCATCACGATCCCAGCCGCCAGCGCCGGAGCGGCAAGCGGGATCGTGACGAACCGCAGGACCTCCCCCTCGCCGGCGCCATCGACCCTCGCCGCGTCCTCCAGGTCCCGTTCGACCGCGGCGAACCCCGCCCGCGCCGAGCGGATGAAGAACGGAGCGGCGACGAAGACCTGGGCAACGACGACGGCTAGCGTCGTGAACGGGATCGTCAATCCAACGGCCGCCAGCGGTCCTCCCAGGAGCCCGCTCCTGCCGAACACGAGAAGCAATGCGAGCCCGGCAACCGACGGCGGGAGCACGATCGGCAGGTCTACGACGGCCTCGACCAGGGAGGAGCCGCGGAAACGGCGGCGGGCCAGCAGGAAGGCGAGCGGCGCACCAAGAACGACGGTGACGACGAGGCTCACCGCGGTGGTCGCAAGGCTAAGGACGAGCGCATCGATGACGGCGCTGCTCGCGAGCACTGCAGTGAGCGACCCACCGAATACCGCCCGGACTACGAGGAAGGCGACCGGCAGGCCAAGGAACGCCGCGCTGATCACGGCAAGGACGACGAAGGCCGACGTTCCGCCAGGCCCCGCCCGGGTTCGACCGCCGAGGAGCTGCCGCGGCGATGCCTCGGTGCGGGCGGTCACTCCGGTGCCACAAACCCGAAGTCAGCGAGGATCGCCTGGCCGTCCGGTCCGGCGAGCCACGTCAGAAGAGCGGCGGCCTCGGCTTCATGGGTCGAGGCCGCGACCACCGCGCCGCCGTAGGTCGCTGTCACCGCGGCGGCTGGCGGAACATCGACGGTCGCCAGCTTGTCCGACGCGAGGGCATCGGTGACGTAGACGATGCCCGCGTCGGCCTCCCCGAGCTCGACCTTCGCGACGATGGTCTTGACGTTGTCTTCGCGGCTGACGACGTTCGATTCGTAGGCCGACGCGAAGTCGGCCGGGTAACCGGCCTGGGCACTGAGCCGCTCGATCAGCTGGGTCGTGTAGACGGTGATCGGCACCTTCTCCCCGGCGGCGACGATGCGGACGCCCGGCCGGGCGAGATCCGCCGGCGTCTGGATCGATACCGGGTTGGCCTTCGGGACAACGACGATCAGGTGGTTGCCGGCGAACTTCG
>JANMPL010000172.1:0-1591 GCA_031369845.1 Chloroflexota bacterium | reverse complement strand
CGAGGCGCTGCGGCCGCAGGCATCGGGATCGACGTGCTTGCGGACCGCTGGCTCGCCCAGTTTCTGGAGGACGCCCGAGCGCTGCGGATGACGCCGCCGGATGTCCTCCCCCGCGCGACCGAGCACATCGACGACATGGTGTCGCTGATCAAGACCCTTGTCGAAAAAGACCACGCCTACCGGACCGACGACGGCTCGATCTTCTTCCGGATCTCATCGTGGCCCGCCTACGGCGTGCTCGCCAAGCTCGATCCGGAGCAGATGCGGGTGGGTGAGCGGGTCGAGTCCGACGAGTATTCGAAGGACGATGTTCGCGACTTCGTCCTCTGGAAAGGCCCGAAGCCAGGCGAGCCATCGTGGGAGACGGCGGTCGGGCCTGGCCGGCCAGGCTGGCACATCGAGTGCTCGGCCATGTCGATGAGACATCTTGGCCCGTCGTTCGATATCCACACCGGCGGCGTGGACCTGATCTTCCCGCACCATGAGGACGAACTCGCCCAGAGTGAGGCCGCAACAGGCAAGCCATTTGTCCGGACGTGGCTCCACGCGGCCCATCTCCGCATGAGCGGATCGAAGATGGCCAAGTCGACGGGCAACATCGCCCGGGTGGGGGAGTTGCTCGAGTCGGGGATCGACCCGCGCGCCCTTCGTTACGCCCTCATCTCCGTCCACTACCGGGCGAGCCTGAACTACACCCCGGACTCACTCGCCGCAGCCGCCGCCGCCGTCGCGCGGCTCGACGCCCTCGTAGCTGCGCTCGCGGCGTATCGCGAGGACGGCCCCGACGACCCGGAGCTGCCGGGCGTCCTCAACGCGGCCCGGGCCGAGTTCGATGCGGCTCTCGACGACGACCTCAACATCTCGGCGGCTCTTGGCGCGCTCTTCGATCTGGTCCGCGAGCTGAACCGGCGGATCGATGCACGCTCGCTCTCAACGGCCGACGCGGGACGGGCGACCGATTGGCTACGGCTCGTCGACACGGTCCTGGGGGTTCTGCCGGACGAGGTGGACGACCTCGAACCGGAGATCGCGCGGCTGCTCGACGAGCGGGTCGCCGCTCGCGCGGCGCGCGATTGGGCCGCCTCGGACCGACTGCGAGACGAGCTCGCCGCGCGCGGCATCTCCGTCGAGGACACCCGCGACGGACAGCGTTGGCGCCGACTCGTGGAGGCTGGGCATGACTGAGCCCGACGACCAGGACCAGGGGTCGCGACCGAAGAAGCCCGCCGATCGAAAACCGAAGAAAGCCCGCCCGCCCGGTGGAATCGGCCCACGGTCGACGTCGAGGAAGCGCAACGCGGAACCGCCCGCAGCACGCCCGCCGGACGAGACGACCAGGCCGGCGCGCCGCGGCTTCGGGATTCGGTCCGAAGGCCCGACGGACGCGACCCGATCCGATCGACCGCGTCCCGGTCCTGGACGACCGAGTGGCCGCGATAGCCCGCCATGGCGGCCGGAGGGCGGAGGAGAATTTCGACGCGCAGGGCCGGGCGGGCCGCGGAACCCGCGTCCGGGTGGCTTCCGTCCCGGCGGTGGGCCGCGCCGCGATGCGGACCGGCCATTCGACGGCCCTCGCGACGATGCCCGCGGC
>JANMPL010000168.1:0-10674 GCA_031369845.1 Chloroflexota bacterium | reverse complement strand
TCTGCTCGAATCGTGGGGCCCCGGCGCACACGGCTCGACGTACGGCGGCAATCCCGTGGCCTGTGCCGCGGCTCTGGCGACGATTGATCTGCTGGAGGGTGGCCTCGTCGAGAATGCGCGGATCCGCGGCGAGCAGGCGTTCGCCGGGCTCGGCCTGCTCAGGGGTCGGTTCAAGGGGCTCGTGACCGACGTCCGCGGCCGCGGCCTGATGATCGGCATCGAGTTCGATACAGCGGAGCACGCGGAGGAGGTCCAGTGGACCGCCTTCCAGCGCGGCCTGCTCGTCCTGGAATGCGGCAAGTCGTCGGTCCGGATGGCGCCGGCCCTGACGGTCTCGGAGGCCGAGATGGCGACGGCGATCCGGATCTTCGACGAGGCCGTCGCCGACGTCGCCGGCGAGCACGGCGAGGTCCTAGCTGCAGCGAAAGCCGCCCACGCGATCACGGGCGTCGAAGCCGCCGGCTGAATCAGGACGGCCGGTCGTGGTCCGCCAGCTGGACCAACGGGCGGACGAGGCTGGCGCGGGCCACTTGATTCGACGCGTCGTTCGCACCGTGGTCCGCCACCCGGACCACGCCGCGGGGGAGAGCGGCTCAATGGGTCGGGATCGGCGCTTGCTTCGCTCGTTGGTCCGTCAGCCGGATCAGGGGCCCCGCCTGGTACAACCGCCGTGCTCCGGGCCGCCGAAGGGCTCAGCCCTCGGCAGGTGCCTTCGCCCGCGTCCGCTGGACGATCAGTGCGACGACGGCGACGATTGCCACGGCGATCAGCCACGCCGGCAGCAGCCAAGCCGGGTACGACAGCTTCAGCGCGGCATCGAGCGACCAGGCCCCGAAGCCGGTGAGCGCGATGCTCAGGGCCCCGGCCATGATCACGGACACCCACGACCAGCCGTTGTTCGCGTTCCAGAAGCCGTTCGGGCCGTGGAACCCGATCGCGGCGACGGCCAGGTCCGCCGCGATAAGCCCCGGACCGATCGGCCCGCCGAGGCCGAGGATCGTCAGCGCCCCACCGCCGACCTCCGCCAGTGCCACGATCCACACCCAGAACCTGCCGGGCGCGAACCCTATGCTCTCGAGCCACCCGGCCGTACCTGCGATCCCATAGCCCCCGAGAAAGCCGAACTTCTGGAGTCCGTGGGCGATCACCACCATGCCCACGAAGGCGCGCAGGACCAGCAGGCCGAGATCGGGGTACATCCGTCCACCTCCAGCGTTCGCCCGGCGAGCGGTTGTTCGCTCAGCGGAGCCTACGCGTCAGCGTAAACTCGTTGTCAAGTCAACGGGTTGTCTGATCGGCAGCGACCGTTAGGTGATCCGGAGAACGGCTTCGCCGAGCTGGCGCAGGTTGCGCACCTCGTAGACACCGTCGAGGGCCGATCCGTAGGCGTCGACGATCGAGTCGGTCGTGTTCCAGTCGTCCTCGGGCTCCGGGTTGAGGAGGTAGACCCGCCGGGCCCGTTGGTGGATCCGTCGCAGGACGGCGACCTGCGGATCGCGGTGATTCGATCGCGCGTCGCCCGTGATGATGATCGTGGATCGTGAGTCGAGCCCATCGCCGTGGCGCTCCCAGAAGCGCTCCAGGACGGACCCGTAGTCGGAGTGGCCGTCATCGCGGATGACGTCGGCGCGATACAGGACGTGGCGAACCTCGAGGAACGAGGCGACGTCGTGCAGATGGTCGGTGACCTCGTCGATGCCGTCGACGAACGCGAAGGAGCGCATCCGGCTGAACTCGGCGGTCATTGCCTGGAGGAGCGTGAGGGTGAAGGACGCGAACTCGGCTACGGAACCGGAGACGTCGCAGAGGATGTAGAGATCGGGTCGCGCGATCTTCGGCCGGCGGAAGACCGGGTCGAGGAGGACGCCGCCTGACGACAATGAGCGCCTGACCGTCCGCCGAATATCGAGCCGGCCACGGTCGCGGCGCCGGCGCCGCCGGGCCATCTTCGTCGCGAGGATGCGCGCCAACGGCCGGATCTGCTCCCGCATCGCCGCAAGTTGGCGCGGCGATGCCCCGAGGAAGTCGACCTCGTCCGTCGCGACGAGGTCGAGCGAGCGGACCATCTCATCGACCCCGCGGGTTTCGGCCATGCGGTCGCGGAGCTGCGCGGCAAGGAACCGCTTGAACGCCTCGATTCGCTCGGCGAGCTCGCCGCGGAGTGCCCGTTCGTCGATGCCCTCGTCACCCGCCTCGGCTCGAGCGGCGCCCAGCATCTGGTTCATCAGCTTCGACAGCTCAAGGGCGCGGAGGATCCGGTACAGGAAGTAGCGCTCGGTCGCGTCCGGCTGCGATTCGAGTCCACCGAAACGACCGACGGCCATTCCGGCGAGCGCCCTGAGCGCATCCGGGTCACCGCGACGGATGGCGTCCATGATCAGCTCGAGGAGTTCCTGTGTCCCGGAGGTGTCGCCGTCAGGTAACCGTCGGTCGAGAGTCGTCGCGATCTCGCGCGTCGCTCCGCTCCCGCTCGTTCCCTCGTCGGGTGGCTGGACGGCCGGCGGGCGGCCACCGTCTCCCCTCCGGATCGGGAAGCGCAGATCGAACAGGAGATCGAACGTCCGGAGGTCGTCGCCCCTCTTGACGAGCGTCGTCGCGAGTGCGGCGCGAAGTCCCGCGCGCTCCTCGAGGTCGATGGCTCGCAGCGCCCGCGTCGCGTCGATCACCTCCGAGGCCGATACCGACACGCCGGCATGGCGGAGGTTGGCCACGAGCGCCAGGAGCGGCCGAAGGAGCACGGCCCCGCCAGGCGAGGTCGTGACGGATTGCGTCCCCATCGTCGCGGACTGTACGGTAGACGAACAGGTGGGCGCACGGCGGGAAGGGGCACGCATCCTCGTGGAGTCACTGGCGCGGAGCTTCGACCCCACGGTGCCTCCGGCCGGCCGGCTGGCAAGGCTCGGAGTCGTGTTCGACGGGCGCACAGCGCAAGGCCATGCTGGCCCGCTTGCGAGGATGTGCGCGCGAGCCGGGATCGGTGCAGTGTGGCTGGCCGGCCCGCTCGACGGAACCCCGCTCGACGACGGTCTCGACCCCTGGGCCGAGGCGCTTGAGCTCGCCGAGGCGTTCCACGGAGCCGCGATCGGTGTCCTCATCGAGGGATCCGGCGCGCTCGCGGCGGACGTAGCTCGCCTCCTTGACCGTCGAGGGAACAGCGAGGACGTCGCGTTGGGTCCCGCGGCGCGGCTCGAGGTCGCCCTGCTCGGCGCGGCAGGTAATGGAACGATGCCGCGCGAGACCCGCGACACTCTCGCCGCCGCCGGGATGCGAGTCCGGCTGTCGGCGCTCGCTCGCTCGCCCGGGGACCTCGGCGCGATCCTCCGAGTCGTGGACGATGTCGTCCTCTCGGCCTGGCATTCGCAGGACCTCGAGACAGCAGCCGACGAGGCCCGCGCCGCCGCCGTGGAGGCCGGTCGCGACCCGGCGTCGCTCGGCGTCGCAGCTCTTCTCCCGGTCTCCGTCGGCCGAACTGTCGCCGAGGCTTACGCGCGGGCCGAGATGGACCCGGCCTTTACCCGCTTCGGACACCCGTCGGACATCGGCATCTTTGGGACGCTCGAGGAGTGCCAGGATCGCGTCATCGCCCTCGCCCACGCCGGGATCACCGACCTGCGGTGTGTCCTGCCGGCGACACCGGACATTCAAGACGTCATCGCCCAGCTGACGGCCATCGCCATGGGGACCACCGATGTTCTCGTTCCGGGTTCGCTCCGCTCGCCGTCGCCGCCTCCACCGGAGGGCTGGGGCGGACGGCCGCACCGTCCGCCGTCGTCTCAGACCAGCTCGGGGTCACGCCGGCGCGGCTGACGAGCCCGCGGCCCGCCGGGGCGCTCGACGTCCGAGGGCACCGGTCTCAGCCGGCCGCGGCCGGGCAACGCTCAGTGGCGGGCGGCGAGAGCGCTGACCCGACGGGCCGTCTCGATGACCAGCGGCAGGAAGTCCGCGCGCAGCGTCGCCGGATCGACGCGTCCCGCGTGGGCGCAGACGCTCAGCGCGGCCGTGACCCGACCGGACCCGTCCGTGATCGGGGCGGCAACGGACGACAGCCCTTCCTCGAGTTGCTGGTCGACGACCGCAAACCCCTCCCGTCGGACATCGTCGAGAATCTCGCGCAGCTCCGCCTCGTCGACGACGGTCTGCTCCGTGTAGCGGGCCAAGGCGCGGCGAGCGAAGTAGGCCTCCAGCTCCGGTTCCGGGAGGAAGGCGAGCAGAATCCGGCCCTTCGACGTGGGGTGAGCCGGGAGCCGCGAGCCCACCGCCACTGCAAGCGTCATCAGCCGCCGCGTCTGGCTCCGGGCGACGTACAGGATCTCGGTGTCGTCGAGGACGGCGATCGAGGCCGACTCGCCGGTCCGCTCCGTCAGGGACTCGAGGTATGGCCGCGCAAAGCTCCAGCGGTCGTGGTGTCCAGAAAACGGCTTGGCCAGATCGAGGACCGACGGGTTCAACGAGAACGAGCGCCGCTCCGAGTCGACGTAGCCGAGGTTGGCGAGCGTGAGGAGGACTCGCCGGGCGGTGGCGCGGGTGAGGCCCGTCCGGTCGGCCACCTCGCTGATCGTCAACGCCGGGGACTCCGGTGTGAACGCCCGCAGGACCGCCAGGCCGCGCTCGAGCGACTGGAGGCGCTCACCTCGAATGACGTCGGTTCCGTCTACGCTTCGCCTTGACACCGTTTCGGCTCCGAGTCGATACTCCGTACGCTAGCCGCACCGCTGTTCGCCAGGCGCACAACCGTTCGGACACAGTCATCGTACCCGATTGTGCCGGCGGGTTGAAACGGGTTGGTTCACTGAGGAGGGCCCCGGTCGATGACCAAGACCTACACGACGCGGTTCGGCTCCCTGGCCGACTATGAGAAGGGCTCGATCGACATCATCGACGACGACCCCACCAGATACGCGTTCTCGAACGTGTTCGAGGTCGCCGCCGGAGCACGGCCCTACGAGAAGGTCGCGGTCGGCAAGAACCGCCAGTACGTCGTCGAGGCGATCCGCGCGGAGGGTACCTCCGAGTGGCGGACGGCCCCGCACGACGAGTTCGCCCTCGTCATGGACGGCGAGGTCGAGATCCGCCTCCAGAAGCTCGGGCCGGACGACATCGGGCCGACCGCAGAACGAGGCTCGAATTCCCTCGAGGGCGCTCCGAGTGGCCCGGCGATGGGGCGGGTCGTCGCAGGCCGGGGTCACATGACGCTGCTCCCGGTCGGTGCTGCGTATCAATTCCACGCCGAGCGACCTGGCGTGATCCTGCTCCAGACCCAGGAGGGCCCCGATACGGTCCTGCGCTGGGCCGACATCATCCAGACCAATTGATCGCCGGGATCGAGGAGGCCCCAAGATGAGCACCACCGCTCCGGTCGACGTCACCTCGGGCGAGCCGAACATCGACGGCTACCGCTCGTTCCGGCTCGGCGAGTTCAAGTTCAGCCGCGACGAGTACTTTGTCTACGTCGAGTGGCCGACGGGGAAGCACGTCATGTCGGCCGATGCGTTCCTGAAGGCGCTTCAGCGCGACGTCGCCTGGCAGTTCTTCTACGGGATCGTCAACTTCGACGGCGTCGTCGGGACGGTCAACCACTACGGAACGGTCGATCTGTTCGCCGGCCGCTATAACGACGTCTACCGGAAGGCCGAACTGGACCACCTCGAAAACTTCGACACGTCGCTCATCAAGGCGACGTTCGAGCAGATGCTCGATGACTGGACGAACGACGGCTTCGACCCGTTCGCCGCACCGAGCGAGACTGGCAGCGCTTTCGGGATCAAGAACGGCAACAACCGGGCGGCGATCACCCGCCATCGGGTCACCGCCGCGCGAATGGTCGGCGTCGAGGGCGACGAGGGGCTCCGGACCGACGACAACGGCCATCCGGTCAACCGGCACTTCCTCGACGTTCCCCAGGACGAGCCGCAGAAGTACCCGGAGCCGGGCTTCGAGAACGAGCTCGCCTCGTTCAACCTCTTCGCCTACCTGTCCCGATCCCAGGTGACGTGGAACCCGTCCGTCGTATCCGTCTGTGGGGACAGCCTCTACTGCCCCACGACGGAGGAGTACATCCTCCCGATCATCCACGGCAACGATCGGGTCGAGTGGTTCATCCAGCTGTCGGACGAGCTGATCTGGCAGGTCGAGGACCGCGATTCCGGGTCGGCGCGGGCGAAGGTGACGATGCGGGCCGGGGACGTCGCCGCGATGCCGGCCGACATTCGGCATCAGGGCTATGCGCCGAAGCGAGCGATGCTGCTCGTCTGGGAGAACGCCGATCCCGAATTGCCAAGCCTGATTTCGAGCGGCCTGCTGCCGTCCGTCCCGGTCGAGCTCTGACCGGCCGCGGGACGCGACGGACCGGCCGGACCCACCGGACAGATCCGCGAAGCTCTCGATGACGCTCACCGACGATCCGACCGCCGCCGGCATCCGTGATCGCCTGTTCATCGGTGGTGAGTTCGTCGACGCCCTTGACGGCTCGACGTTCGAGACGCTGAACCCGCATGACGGCTCCGTCATTGCCCGCGTCGCGCGCGCGGGCGAGGCGGATGTCGACCGGGCGGTGTCGGCTGCCTCCGCGGCGTTCCCCGCGTGGTCGGGCCTCGGGGCGGCGGCCCGCGGCCGGATCCTGCTCCGGCTCGCCGACCTGATCGAGTCGAACGCCGACGAGCTGGCCCGGCTCGAGAGCCTGGACACGGGTCATCCTATCCGCGACAGCCGCAACCTCGATGTCGTCCGGACGGCTGCGACGTTCCGATACTTCGGCGGGATGGCGGACAAACTGCAGGGCGACGTCATCCCCGTGGAACCAGGGTTCCTCAACTACGTCGTCCGCGAGCCCCTCGGGGTCGTCGGGGCGATCGTCCCGTGGAACTTCCCACTGATGTTCTGCAGCTGGAAGATGGGCCCGGCTCTAGCCTCCGGCAACACCGTCGTCCTGAAGCCGGCCGAGCTGACGCCCCTGAGCGCGCTCCGGATCGGTGAGCTCATGGGCGAGGCCGGCATCCCGGCCGGAGTGGTCAACATCGTCCCAGGCCCGGGGCGCACAGCAGGCGAGCACCTCGCTCGCCACCTCGGCGTTCGCAAGATCGCGTTCACGGGGTCGACCGCCGTCGGGCGAACGATCGTCGAGGCCTCGGCGGGCAACGTGAAGCGCGTCCAGCTGGAGCTCGGCGGCAAGGGAGCCAACATCGTCTTCGCCGATGCCGATATCGAGGCGGCCGTCAACGGTTCCGCGTTCGCCGTCTTCCACAACCAGGGCCAGGCCTGCATCGCCGGTTCCCGGCTCATCCTCCACGAATCGATCGCCGACGACTTCCTGGCGCGATTCATCGAGCTCGCCGATTCGATCCGCCTCGGCGACCCGCTCGACCCAGCGACGGAGATGGGCCCCCTCACATCAGCCAGCCACCGCGACCGCGTGCTGTCGTACGTGGATCTCGCCCGGCAGGAAGGCGGCGAGGTGCTGACCGGCGGGACGCCGCCCGACGATCCCACCCTGACCCGGGGCTTCTACCTGCGGCCGACGGTCGTCCGGGCCGATCCGTCCTCGCGCGTCTGTCGGGAGGAGGTCTTCGGGCCGTTCGTGACCGTCACGACGTTCCGCAGCGACGAAGAGGCGATCGCCATCGCCAACGACGTCGACTACGGGCTCGGCGGCGGGCTCTGGACGCGGGACCTGTCGCGGGCCCATTCGGTCGCGTCGCGAATCCGCGCAGGGATGGTCTGGATCAATGCCTACAAGCGCGTGAATCCCGGCTCGCCGTTCGGCGGGACCGGCCTGTCCGGCTACGGCCGGGAGATGGGCTTCGAGGCCATGCGCGAGTACACCGAGCCGAAGTCCATCTGGGTCAACGTGGACGCGGGAATCCCGCCGTTCTATCCGCGGCCGTGAGTGGGAGGAGCGAGATGGTGATCGCGAAGACGATGACGGATGCCGAGCGCAAGACGCTTGCGCTCGACTACCTGAAGGCCTTCGACAACGCCGGAGTGACCGAATCCGGTGGCAGCATCCTCGAGCTGTTTGCCGAGGACGCCCAGGTCTACTTCCCGAAGTGGGGCGTCGCGAATGGTCGCGACGAGATCGGGCAAATGTTCGGGGACATCGGGGGGACCCTCAAGTCGATCCTCCACGACTACGACACGTTCAACTACGTGATGACCGGCACCGACACGTTCGCCGTCGAGGGAACGAGCGTCGGCGAGCATAGCGACGGCCCGTGGAAAGCTGGCGAGCCGGAGCATGGCGCAGGGCGCTGGTGCGACATCTTCGAGGTCCGCGACGGCCAGATCCAGCGCTGCTTCATCTACCTCGACCCTGACTACGCCGGCAAGGACACGGGTCGGTATCCCTGGCTGGCGGGCGGATGAGGACCGGCCGATGACGCTGACGTCGTTCACGTACGACGCCCTTTCCGGGCGGGTCGTGTTCGGCGTGGGCACGTTCGAGCGTGTGCCCGATGAGATCGACCGGCTGGGCGGGCGGCGGATCTTGCTCATCGCCGACCGTTCCGGGCGTTCGTGGGCGGAGCAGCTCGCCGCGCGCCTCGGCGAGCGCATCGTGGGCACGATCTCCGAGGTCCGACCGCACGTCCCGATCGCGGACTCCGAGGCTGCGCGTCTGCTCGCCCGGGCGGAGGACGCGGATGCGATCGTCACGGTGGGGGGCGGTTCGGCGACCGGGCTGGGGAAGGCGGTCGCACTCGAGCGTCCGATCCCGATCCTCGCCATTCCCACGACCTACGCCGGATCGGAGATGACCCCGATCTGGGGTCTCACGAGCGGCGCCCGCAAGGAGACCGGTCGCGACCCCGCCGTCCAGCCCCGGACGGTCGTCTACGACCCGCGGCTGACCCTCAGCCTGCCGCCCGAGATCTCGGGGCCGTCCGGGATGAACGCGCTGGCCCACTGCGTCGAGGCCCTCTATGCCCAGGGCGCCAATCCCATCACCTCGCTTATGGCGGAGCAGGGGATCCGAGTGCTTGCTCGCGGCCTGCCGCGGGTCGTCGCGGACCCCGGTGACCTCGACGGCCGGACCGAGGTCCTGGCCGGGGCGTATCTGGCCGGTGCCGCGTTCGCTGTCGCCGGCAGCGGCATCCACCACAAGATCTGCCACGTCCTCGGCGGGGCGTACGACCTGCCCCATGCCGAGATGCACACGGTCGTCCTGCCCCACGCCCTGGCCTACGTCGCGCCCTCCCAGCCTGAGGCGATCGGACGGATGGCGGCAGCGCTCGGCGAGCACGATGTCGCGGGCGCGATCTTCGACCTGGCTCGCGCTATCGGCGCCCCGGCCGGCTTGGCCGAGATCGGCATGCCGCCCGAGCGTCTCGACGAGGCCGCGGCGTTGATTGCCGAGGCCAGCCGCGGGACGGCGGTCGAGATCTCGGAGACCGACGCGCGAGCCCTGCTTGACGATGCGTTCGCGGGCCGGCGCCCAGCCTCCGGCCGCGTGGTCGCGCCGACCATCATCGCCTGACTCGCGGGGCCGGGCCTGGACCCAGGAACCGCCACCGCCGCCATGGCCGAGGATGGACAATGACGGGACCGATGACGACGCCCGACACCACGACCGATCAGACGACCGCGGAGGAACGGACCCCGGCGTTCGACACGCCCGACGACGTCGTCGCCCGCCTCCGCGAGCAGGACTACCTCGCCGATTCCAGGATCGGGATGACGGTCTTCCTCGCCGACCGCCTCCAGAAACCGGTCCTCGTCGAGGGCCCGGCGGGCGTCGGCAAGACGGAGCTCGCGCGGTCCGTCGCACTCGCCACTGGTGCTCGCCTCATCCGGCTGCAGTGTTACGAGGGTCTTGATGAGTCGAAGGCGCTCTACGAGTGGAACTACAAGAAGCAGCTGCTTCGAATCCAGGCCGACGATCGGCGAGAGGCCTGGTCGGAGCTCGAGGAGGACATCTTCTCGGAGGCGTTCCTGCTCGACAGGCCGTTGCTGGCGGCGATCCGATCGTCCGAGCCGGTTGTCCTGCTCGTCGACGAGATCGACCGGGTGGAGGTCGAGGCCGAGGCGCTGATGCTGGAGGTCCTGTCGGACTTCCAGGTGACGATCCCGGAGCTCGGCACGGTGACGGCGACGCGGCGGCCGATGGTCTTCCTGACGTCGAACGGGACGCGCGACCTCTCCGAGGCGCTC
The DNA here is from genome assembly GCA_031369845.1 of Chloroflexota bacterium. GTDB lineage: Bacteria > Chloroflexota > Limnocylindria > Limnocylindrales > CSP1-4 > CF-46. The sequence continues at coordinate 534 of JANMPL010000168.1, read as the reverse complement.
AAGCGGCGCTGCCTGTATCTCCATCTCACATATCCATCGGTCGCGCGCGAGCGGGAGATCCTGCTCGCCCGGGTCCCGGGTCTGTCGGACGCCCTGGGCGACCAGGTGGCCCGGCTCGTTCGGACGATCCGCGACCTTGACCTGAAGAAGCCGCCGTCGATCTCGGAGGCGATCGACTGGGCGCGGACGCTCATCGTCCTCGGGAGGGCCTCGATCCGGCCCGACGAGGCGCCCGAGACGCTGAATGTCCTGCTGAAGTACGAGGCAGACATCGACAAGGCGCGCCGCGCGCTGCTCGGACTGCCGGCGCTTGCGGACGCCTCCGGCCCGGTCCATAGCGATCTCTTCCGACAGCGGGAAGCACGCCCGGAATGACGAGGTCCGGTGTCGAGCGCGCCGGCGGCGGTGCTTTAGGGATAGCCGGCTCGTGACGTCCAAGGTCGCCACGATGGCGGATGCTGTCCGCGACCTCGTCCGCGACGGGGACACGATCGCGATCGAGGGGTTCACCCACCTGATCTGCTTCGCGGCGGG
>JANMPL010000129.1:0-7719 GCA_031369845.1 Chloroflexota bacterium | reverse complement strand
CTCGCTGTTGCCCGTGCCCTTGAACTCCTCGTAGATGACATCGTCCATGCGGGAACCTGTGTCGACGAGGCAAGTGCCGATGATCGTGAGCGAACCGCCCTCCTCGATGTTCCGGGCGGCCCCGAAGAACCGCTTGGGCGGATAGAGGGCGATCGGGTCGATACCACCCGACAGCGTCCGGCCGGACGGCGGGAGGGCCAGGTTGTACGCACGCGCGAGCCTGGTGATCGAGTCGAGCAGGACGACGACGTCGCGGCCGGTCTCGACCTGGCGTTTGGCGATCTCGAGGGCCATTTCAGCCACATGCGTGTGGTTTTCGGTCGGCTCGTCGAAGGTCGAGCTGATGACCTCGCCCTTGACGCTGCGGCGCATGTCGGTGACCTCTTCCGGCCGCTCGCCGATGAGGGCGACCATGAGGAGGATCTCCGGGTAGTTCGTGCTGATCCCGTTGGCGATGTGCTTGAGGAGCATCGTCTTGCCGGCCTTCGGCGGGCTGACGATGAGGGCGCGCTGGCCCTTGCCGAGCGGGTTGACGAGGTTGATCAGCCGCTGGCTCAGGTTCTTCGGATCCGACTCGATGTTGATCAGCTCGTCGGGGTGGACCGGCGTCAGGTCACCGAAGACGGGGCGGTTCCGGGCGGTGTCGGTGTCGACGCCGTTGACCGCGTCGACGCGGAGCATCCCCCAGTACTTCTCGCCGTCCCGCGGGGCACGGACGGCCCCGCTGACGCGGTCGCCGATCCGGAGGCCGAAGCGACGAACCTGGCTCGAGCTGACGTAGACGTCGTCCGGGCTCGGCAAGAGGCCGTGCCGGCGCATGAACCCGAAGCCTTCGTCGACGACGTCGAGGATGCCGGTCGCGTAGTCGTGGCCGGCCCGCAGCGTCTGCTGCTCGAGGATGCGCTCGACCAGGTCGTCCTTGCGCTCCTGGGTGCCGGTCTCGAGCTCCAGGTCGCGGCCGACCTGGCGGAGCTCCGGGACGCTCATCTCGCGGAGGTCGGTGATGTCGAGGTCGTTCCGCTCGCGGGCGGCCTCGAGCTCTTGCATCTCGTCGAATTCGGTGACCGGCGCACGCGACGTCATCTGGGACCGGCGGCGTGGCCGGCGATTCCGCTGGCGCTGATCTGGACCAAGTTGGGGCATGGGGTAGGGGTTCCCTCGGGGAGGCCTGTGGCCCGGGCTGGTAGTCGCGCAGAATCGATCCGCAGCGCAGGCCGGGGGTGGGACACATGGAGCATAGCGGAGCGAACGGGCGTTCGTCAATGCTTCCGTGGCGACCGTGGCGTTAGACTCGCTGAGTGGGCAACCTCGTCGTTCCGCTTCTCCTGTCCGGCTCCGGCGTTATCGTCGCGGCAATCGCCTTCTTCAACCGCGAGAAGCCCGATTGGCAGCGCGGCATGACGCGCATCTTGATGATCGCGGTCATGCAGGTCGTGCTCGGCGCGACCGCGTGGGTCATCTTGAGCCGCTAGGTCAAAACTGGGATCATCCGCCGACCGTTGAATTCTCACTCGTGCGCACTCCAGCAGCTCACTCGACCGTGACCCAATGAACCGGCTCACGGGCCGGGCCTGCCTCGTGACGGGCTCGACCGGGATCGGGCCGCCTCGGCGATCTGTTTCGCAGCCGAGGGTGCCGAGGTTTGTTTCGGGCGACGTCGTTGCCGGGTAGCGGAAACTCGACCGATGGCAGGCGAGGAGCGGTTCGCGGCGCTGGTCGAGACTATGGTGGGGCGACCCGGCACGACGTACGGATCGCCAGATTCCGGACCGCAGCGGGCCTTCGGCTCTACGTCGCTCAAGACCAACGGCAAGATCTTCGCGATGCTCGTGAACGGGCGGCTAGTGGTCAAGCTCGACCGCCGGCGCGTCGACGAGCTCGTGACTTCCGGCGAAGGGGAGCGTTTCGATCCGGGTCACGGCCGGCTCATGAAGGAATGGCTTGCGGTCGAGTCCGCGTCGGACGACGTTTGGCTGTCTCTCGCGACCGAGGCAGAAGCGTTCGTCGCCGGACGCGGTCGGGCCGTCAAGCCCACCACCACCATGTCCGCCTCGCCTCAGGATTCCGACTCGCCCCCGCCTGACGACGTAGACCGCATGGGCCGCCAGCGCGCTCGGGCTGCCCCCGCCGTAGCTCAGACCGAGCCAGCGAGGGCGACCCCCGGGACTCCGGACGGATCGCCTCGCCGGCCGCGAGCGCCTCGAGGTCAACGTAGGATGTACAGCAAGCGCGCCCTGGAAACGAGGAGGCCGCGCGTGCCCGCCGCATCCGTCGCGCAACCTCTTGTACAGTCCCCGGCAGCCGTCCGGACCATCCGGATGGATGACCGCGCATCGATGGGAGCGCCCATGGGCAACATCGCCGACATCGGCGCCGCGGTGATCGGAACAGGGTTCATCGGCACGGTTCACGTCGAAGCCCTGCGCCGGATCGGCGTCCAGGTCCGCGGCGTCCTTGGCAGCACGCCGGCGCGCGGCCGGGCGCGTGCGACGGCCATCGGGGTAGCCCATGCGTATCCCGGGATCGAAGCGCTGCTCGACGATCCGACGGTCGACGTCGTCCACGTGACCTCACCGAACGACCTTCATGTACCCATGGCGAAGGCGGTCCTCGCGGCCGGCAAACACGTCGTCTGCGAGAAGCCACTGGCGATGACTGCTGCCGGGTCCGGCGAGCTCGTCGCCCTCGCCGCGAGCAGCGGCCTGGTCAACGCGGTGAACTTCAACATCCGCTTCTACCCGCTCAACCGGCATGCTCATGAGGTCGTCGCGGCAGGCAACGTCGGCGATGTCCGACTGGTCACCGGCCGCTATTTCCAGGACTGGCTGCTCCTCGAGACCGACTGGAACTGGCGGCTGCAGCCTGAGCGCGGCGGCGCGCTGCGGGCAGTCGGTGACATCGGCTCCCACTGGCTGGACCTGATGACCTTCGTCACAGGCCATCGAATTGTCGGCGTGATGGCTGACCTTGCGACGTTCATCCCGACACGCCGTGAGCCGACAGGCCCGGTCGAGACCTTCTCGAAGGCCGTGGGCGAAACGGTCGACCGCGAAATCGGTACGGAGGACACGGCGACGATCCTGCTTCGCTTCGAGAATGGCGCGCGCGGGGCGGTCAGCATTTCCCAGATCAGTCCCGGCCGGAAGAACTCGCTGCAGTGGGAGATCGACGGGTCGCAGGGCGCGATCGCCTGGGACTCCGAGCAGCCGGACCAGATCTGGTTCGGCCATCGCGAGCGCCCCAACGAGATCCTGCTGAAGAACCCAGCGCTGATGGGTCCGCTCGGACAGGCCGCCGCGGCGCTACCGGCCGGTCACGTGGAGGGCTTCGCGGACACGTTCGCCGCGCTCTTCCGGGCCATCTACGCCGATGTCGCGAGCGGTGCGCCGTCCGCCAAGCCGATCTACCCCACGTTCGCCGACGGCCACGACGAGATGCTCGTCAACGACGCAATCGCGGAGAGCGCCCGGTCAGGGCGATGGGTCGAGGTCGCCCGGGAAGCGGCGCCGGCAGCGCGATGAAGCTCGGCCTGCTCACGGCCCCGTTCCCGGAGACGCCGCTCGCCGATGTCGTCGACTGGACCGCGGCGAACGGTTTCGAGAGCATCGAGATCGCCTGTTGGCCGCGCTCGACCGGCCCGAGCCGACGGTACGCCGGGACATCGCACATCGACGTCGCGAATCTCAGCGCCAGCCAGGCCACCGAGCTCGTCGACGAGATCACCGCCAAGGGCCTTTCGATCTCGGGCCTCGGCTATTACCCGAACCCGCTCCACCCAGATCCGGCCCATCGCGAGATGGTCATCGGCCACCTCCGACACGTCATCACCGCCGCCGAGAAGATGGGCGTCCCCTTCGTCAACACGTTCATGGGCGCCGACGCAGCCAAGACGCAGGACCGGAACTGGGAGGAAGCGCTCAAGGTCTGGCCGGACATCGTTGCCTTCGCCGACGACCACGGCCGCCAAATCACGATCGAGAACTGCCCGATGCTCTTCAGCGACGACGAGTGGCCGGGCGGGCACAACCTCGCGACAAATCCTCGGATCTGGCGCCGGATCCTCGAGAAGTGGGGCGGCAGCATCGGCCTGAACTTCGACCCGTCGCACCTCGTGATGCAGATGATCGACATCCCGCGATTCATCCGGGAATTCGGCCCGCACATCCTCCACGTCCAGGCGAAGGACATGATGATCGACCGCGAGGGTCTCTACGAGCGCGGCGTCCTCTCGGTCGGGATCGGCTGGCAGATCCCGCGGTTGCCCGGGCTGGGCGACGTCGATTGGAGCGACCTCTTCGCCGCCCTGTGGCGCGTGGGCTACGACGGCGACGTCATCATCGAGCACGAAGACCGGGACTTCGAGAAGACGGACGAGCGCATCAAACGCGGATTCCTCATCGCCCGCGACGTCCTCCGGCCGTACATCAAGTGAGCGACGTGACCGTGAACATCGACGACCTGACGGAGCCGGACATCGCCAAGGCGATCGATCAAACACGCGGGTGACATGCGAGTCGTGAACGTCGCACCGACCCACCACCTGGGGATCGACCTCGGTGTGACCAATCTGAAATGGGCGACGGTCGAGCGCGATGGAGGCGAGTGGCGGACGCTCGATCAGGGCCAACGGCCGACGCTCGCCCAGGAGGGACCCGACGCCGTCATCGGGCGCGCGGCGGAGCTCGGCCAGGCGGCGCTGGAACGCTGGCCAGGGATCTCGTCCGTCGGCATCGGCATCCCCGGCTTGTACGACCCCGTCGCAGGCACGACACGATTTCTCGTGAACATGCCCGGCGAGTGGGCCGGCCGGCCGGTCGGACCACCGATCGAGGCCGCTCTCGGGCTCCCGGTGGCGTTGATCAACGACGCGCGGGCGTTCGGCTTCGCGGAGCTGCGGCTTGGGGCCGGCCGCGGGGCTGGAACCCTCGTCGGGCTGACACTCGGGACTGGCGTCGGGGGCGTGATCGCGGTCGACGGCCGCGTCCATCTCGGACACGACGGTACCGCCGGTGAGGTCGGCCACCAGACGATCGACCCCGACGGCCCGCCGTGCAACTGCGGCAATCACGGCTGTCTCGAGGCCTTCGCCCGGGCGGATCGCATCGCGGCCGCCTGCGGGACCGACACGGCCGAGGCGGCGGTGGTTGCCGCTCGTGGCGGCGATCGGCGGGCGCTCGAGGGAATGGCCGCGATCGGGCGCCACCTCGGCATCGGCATCGCCAACATGGTGGTCGTCCTCTCGCCCGACCGGGTGGTGATTGGCGGAGGCATCGCGGCCGCGGGCGACCTGCTCCTCGCCCCGATCCGGCAAGAGCTGCGACGCCGCGTCCAGACCACATCGCTCGACGAGGTCGAGGTCGTGACGGCGGAGCTGGGGACGTGGGCCGGTGCGATCGGGGCCGCGATCCACGGAGCGGAGCAGCTGCACGCAAGACAAGGCGACGTGGCCGCGGGACTTCAGGCGTGACCGCGACAACGGTCCGCGGTCGCCTGGTCCTCGACGACCGCATTGCGCCGGGCGAGGTCAGCGTTGAGGACGGTCGCATCGCCTCCGTCGAACTGGACGATGCCGCCATCGACGGCCCGATCGTTTCGCCCGGGTTCGTCGACGTCCACGTCCACGGTTGGGGCGGCCACGACGCGATGGGCGACCCGGCCGCCCTCGACGGGATGGCTCGGGCGCTGCTCAGACGCGGTGTGACCTCGTTTCTGCCGACGTCGGCCTCGGCGCCAATCTCGTCGCTCGTGGCGTTCGCCGAACGAGTAAGGACGTGGCTGCCCGATGCTCCCCGCGACGGCGCCCAGCCGCTCGGATTCAACCTCGAGGGACCGTTTCTCGCTCCCGCCAGGAAGGGCGCTCACGACCCCCGCCACCTGCGGGTGCCGGCGGATGTCCCGTTCACGGACCTGGAACCGCTCGTCGACGGGCTGCGCCTGATGACCGTCGCGCCCGAGCTGCCGGGGTCGCTCGAGCTCATTCGCTGGCTCCGGGAGCGCGGGGTCGCCAGCTCGATGGGCCACTCGGCGGCGACGCTCGAGGAGGCCCGCGCCGGCTATACCGCGGGTGGCACGACGACGACGCACCTCTTCAACGCGATGTCGGGCGTCGACCATCACGCGCCCGGGCTGGCCGTCGCAGCGCTCGTGAACGACAGCGCCTACGTCGAGCTCATCGCCGACGGCCACCATGTCGATCGCGCGCTCTGGCCGATCATCACCCGGACGAAACCGGCCGACCGGCTGATGCTCATCAGCGACGCCATTCCGAACGCCGGCATGGGCGATAGCCGGGCGACGATCGGTGGGCTCGAGATCGAGATCGTCGGCGGGCGAGTGACCCTCCTGGGCACCACAACATTGGCTGGCTCCGTGATCGCCCTCGACGATGCCGTTCGGAACATGGTCCGGTCAGGCCTGCCGATCCCGGCCGCGGCTGCCGCGGCCAGCCGGAACCCCCTCGCGATGCTGGGCATTCACGATCGGGGCCGGATCGCCGTCGATCAGCGGGCCGACCTGGTCGAGCTCGACGAAGATCTTGCCGTCAGGCGAGTGATGCGCCGCGGGACCTGGATCTAACCCGCGGGGGTCTTGGCTCCCGCCTTCTCGGCCAGCGCCTTGCGCGCCTTCTCCCAGTCGGACCGGAACTGGACGATCCCGGCCGTGGTCAGCGGGTGGTGAACCATCTGCTGGAGGATCTTGAACGGCAGCGTGGCGATGTGCGCGCCGGCCAACGCCGCCTGAGTCATGTGAACCGGATTCCGGATCGACGCCGCGAGGACCTCAGTGTCCAGTTCGTGGATCGTCACGATGTCGACCAGCTCGCGGATGACGATCATCCCGTCCTGGTTGATGTCATCGAGCCGCCCGACGAACGGCGAGAGGAGACTCGCCCCTGCCTTTGCCGCGAGGAGGCCCTGGTTCGCGGTGAAGATCAGGGTGCAGTTCGTCTTGATCCCCTCCTCCGCGAAGCGGCTCATCGCCTCGAGGCCTTCCTCGCTCATCGGAACCTTGACGACGATGTTCGGGGCGAGCTTGGCGAACGCCCGGCCCTCGGTCAGCATCCCCTCCACGTCCTCTGCGACGACCTCGGCCGACACGGGGCCGTTCGTGATCGTGCAGATCTCCTGGAGGACTTCCTCGTAGGTCGAGCCGCTCGTCTTGGCGAACAAGGTCGGGTTCGTGGTGACACCGTCGAGGATTCCCCACCTCGCCGCGATCCGGATTTCTTCGATGTCTGCGGTGTCGAGGAAGATCTTCATGAGGGCGCTCCTTCGAAAAGTCGGGCGATGAGGAGATCCTAGTCCCCGTTGGCGTATCCAGCTTTCACCGTGCCGTCGGCCGTCGGCGATCGGTCATGTAGCTCCAAGCAGTAAGGGCGACGCCGATGAGAACGACCACAAGGATGACCAGGAAGAACGGGTCCCTCGTCTCGGCGTAGGTCGCAAGAAGGGTGAGGCTGATGAGGATGCGTGCCACGAGGGTGGTCGTGTATAGCACCTCTATTCGGTGGCGGATGATCTGGACGACGATGATGCCAAGGGCGATCAACAGCACCCCGACGAGGCGGAATGGTGCGTCGTCGTAGTCCCGGTTCGACAGCAGGAGCTTGCGCGCGAACTCCGGGACCGTGAGGAGGAGCAGGCCGGCTGGGAGCAGGTAGCCGGCCAGGTAGAACAGGCTCAGATGTGTCCGACGCATCGACCATCGCCTCCGTGCTCA
>JANMPL010000128.1:0-7878 GCA_031369845.1 Chloroflexota bacterium | reverse complement strand
GCCGCGGGTTGGTGGCGAGGGCGCGCGCGATGCCGATGCGCTGGCGCTGGCCGCCGGAGAACTCGTGTGGATAGCGGCGCGCCTGATAGGGCTGGAGGCCGACCAGATCCATCATCTTGCGCACCCGCTCCCGGCGCTCGGCTGGGGTGCCGATGGCATGGATCCGCAGCCCCTCGCCGATGCTGTCGCCGATCGGCGTGCGCGGGTCGAGCGAGGCGAACGGGTCCTGGAAGATGATCTGCATCCGGCGCCGGTACGGCTTGAGGGCGGCGCCCTTCAGTCCGGCGATGTCGGTCCCGTCGAACCGGATCTGGCCGCCGGTGGGTTCGATCAGGCGGAGCAGCAGCCGGCCGACCGTTGTCTTGCCGCAGCCCGATTCGCCGACGAGGCCAAGGGTCTCGCCGCGACGGATCTCGAAGCTGACGCCGTCGACGGCCTGGACGAGCCCGATGGTCCGCTGGAGCACGCCGCCCTTCACCGGGAAGTGCTTGACCAGGTCGCGGACGACGACGAGCGGCTCTGCGTCAGGCGCGGGCGTCTGCCGCGGGGCGGGGCTCGCCGCGCTCGGCGCGGGCATCGGATCCGCCATCGCGCTCACGTTCCGACCTCGACGCCCGGTGCCGCGTCGGTCCGCGGAATCCAGCCCGGCGGGCGGGGGATCGGCCGGCCGTTCATGTCGTGATAGAGGAAGCAGCGAACCTCGTGACCCTGAGCGAGTGGGTGGAGCCCTGGGTGGACGTCGAGCGCCAGCGAGTTCTCCTCGATCACGCGCGACGCGCAGCGCGGCGCAAACCGACAACCCTTCGGCAGGTCGATCAGGTTCGGGACGTTGCCCTGGATGACGGCCAGCTCGTCGCGCTCGACGCCGACGACGGGCAGCGAGCCGATGAGGCCGCGGGTGTACGGATGACGGGGCGAGCGGAAGAGCGTCGTCACGTCGGCGTGTTCGACGATCTCGCCGGCATACATGACCGCGACCCGATCGCACATCTCGGCGACGACACCGAGGTCGTGGGTGATGAGGATGATCGCGGTCCCCGTCTCCTCGCGCAGGTTGCGCATCAGGTCGAGGATCTGGGCCTGGATCGTCACGTCGAGGGCGGTCGTCGGCTCGTCCGCGATGAGGAGCTCCGGTTCGCACGCAAGCGCCATCGCGATCATCACCCGCTGGGCCATCCCGCCCGACATCTCGTGCGGGAAGTTCTTGAGCCGCCGCTCCGGGTCCGGGATGCCGACCATCCGGAGCAGCTCGCCCGCCCGGGCGCGGGCCGCCCCACGCTTCATCCCACGATGGAGCTCGAGGACCTCGGCGATCTGCCGCCCGACGTCCCAGACCGGGTTGAGCGACGAGGTCGGCTGCTGGAAGATCATGCTGATCCGTTCGCCGCGGACCTTGCGCATCGCCTCCGGCCGGAGCTTGAGCAGGTCCTGGCCGTCGAACATGACCTCGCCGGCCTCGATCCGGCCGGGCCGGGCGACGAGCTGCATGATCGAGAGCGAGGTCACGCTCTTGCCGCAGCCCGATTCACCGACGAGCCCCATGATCTCGCCGCGATCGACGTAGAAGTCGATCCCGTCGACCGCCCGGACGACGCCGTCGCGCGTGTGGAACGACGTCCGCAGGCCGCGGACCTCGAGGAGCGGCCGCTCGCCCCGTTCGCGCTTCGGGCGTCGCGCGGAGGCCGGGACGAGCTCCTCGACGACCGTCTCGGTCAGGCTCGGGCCGAGTCTGCCGGGCAGCGTATCGGTTGTTGCCGTCGGCTCCGTCGGGCCTGTCGTCTCGCTCGTTGTCGGTTCGGTCATCGTCTGCTCATCAGCGGTTCAGACGTGGGTCGAGCGCATCGCGCAGGCCGTCGCCGAGCAGGTTGAAGGCGAGCACCGTGAGCGCCAGCGCGACGCCCGGGAAGATCACGAGGTGCGGCGCCGCGAACATCGAGTTGCGGGCCTGGCCGATCATCGAACCCCACTCGGCCGTCGGTGGCTGGGCGCCGAGACCGAGGAACGACAGCGCGGCGACGTCGATCACGGCGCCGGCGATCCCGAGCGTGCCCTGGACGATCAGCGGCGTCAGCGCGTTCGGCAGGATGCGCCGGAACAGGATGCCGCCGCCGGACTCGCCGAGCGCCTGCGACGCCGTGATGTAGTCGCGCTCCTTGATCGAGAGGACGGACGCTCGCATGATCCGGGCATAGATCGGGATCGCCACGATCCCGATCGCCAGCTGGGCGTTCAGCAGGGTCGTCCCGAGGACCGTGACGATCGCGATCGCGAGGAGCAGGGCCGGGAACGCCAGGATCACGTCCATCAGCCGCATGAGGATGTTGTCGGCCTTCCCTCCGGCATAGCCCGAGAGGGCGCCGATCAGCGTTCCGATGACGATCGCGAAGCCGACCGTCAGGAACCCGATCTGGAGCGAGACGCGCGTCCCGTGGACGACCCGGCTGAACACGTCGCGGACGTTCTGGTCGATTCCGAAGTAATGCTCGGGCTGGGCCGCCGGGCAGCCGAGCGCGTGGATGCACGGCGGGGCGAGCTTCTTTGCCCCCTCTTCCTGGCCCAGCAGGACGGCCACAGGATCGTGCGGCGCGATCTGGTTGGCGAACACTGCGACCAGGACGAAGAAGGTCAGAATCGTGAGGCCGACGACGGCGTTCCGCTGGCGCAGGATGTTGCCGAGGGTATCCCGCCAGAGCGACGTCCGGCCCTCGCCGGCCAGCTGACCCGCGACGACCTCGGGGATCGGGGGTGCAGTGGCGGTCATCGGTCAGGCCAGCCGCACACGAGGGTCGAGGTAGGCATACGAGATGTCGACGATCAGGTTGACGATGACGAAGCCGATGGCGATGACGAGCGTGAAGCCCTGGATCACCGCGTAGTCGCGCGATGCGATCGCCTCGGTCACCGCCCGGCCGACGCCAGCCAGGTTGAACACCGTCTCGGTCAGGACAGCTCCGCCAAACAGGCCACCCAGCGCGAGGCCGATGACCGTCACGACCGGCAGCAGGGCGTTCCGGAAGCCATGGCGCATCACCACGGTCCGGTCGCGCAGGCCCTTCGCCCGGGCGGTCCGGATGTAATCGAGCCCGAGCTCGTCGAGCAGGCTCGAGCGGGTCATCCGGGCGATGATCGCGAGCGGGATCGTGCCCAGGGCCAGGGCCGGCAGGATCATGTGCTTGACGGTGTCGGCGAGCAGGCTGAGGTTGAACGTCACGATCGCGTTGAACGTGTAGATGTTCGACAGGAAATCGATGATCAACCGGAGCGGACCGCCCAGGCCCTCGAGGCCCCAGACCTTGGCCAGCGGGATGACGGCCACGCCGGCCGCCAGGCGGCCCGACGGCGGCAGCGCGAGAGGCGTGTCCTTGAATGTGACCGCGAAGAGATACGCCAGCACCAGGCCGAGGACGAAGACCGGCGTCGATACGCCCAGGTTGGCGAACATCATGGTGCCGACGTCGACAATCGAGTTCCGCCGGTACGCGGAGATGATTCCGAGCGGGATGCCGACGACGATTGCGAACAGCAGCGCGTAGAGCGCGAGCTCGACGGTCGCCGGCAGGCGCTGCAGGAGAAGGTCGGTGACCGGCAGGCCGAACTTCGAGGACACGCCGAAGTCGCCCTTCACCACCGATCCGACGTACTGGACGAACTGGTTGTCGGTCAGCGTCGCCGGGATTTCCGCCGCGCGAAGCTCGATCTTGCCCTCGACCCGGAAGAAGCCGGGGATGATCGCCTTGTCGAGGCCGTGGGCGGCGGCGTACACGGCACAGGTCTTGGGATTGGCCCGCTCGCCCAGGGCGGCCACACACGGGTCGCCGGGGATGATCCTCGCGAGCGCGAAGACCACGAACACGATCCCGATCAGGACCGGGATGCTCAGCAGGAGCCGCCGGATGAGGAAGCGCGTCATCGACTCAGTCGATCCTCAGACGGGTCCGGGTGGATTGAAGGGGCGCCACGCTGTGTGACGCCCCTTCGTTGCTGTTGGGTCCAGGCTTACGGCGCCGGAGGCGGCGGGTTCAGGAACCCTGCGAAGAGGTAGGTCCAGTAGTCGAACAGGCCCTCCCGTCCCTTGTGGAGCGGGTGCTTGGCGTCCCATTGGACAGCGTACGTCGTGACGACATCGTTGGCGTCGAATGTGGCGCCGTTGTGGAACGTGACACCTTCACGAAGGGCGCAGGTCCAGAGGCTGGAGTCGTCATTCGGAGTGCATCCGGTCGCGAGGCTCGGCTCAGGATCGGTGCCGCCGACCTTGTACCGGTAGAGCGACTCGGAGAACTGCTCGCAGACCCGGAGCGCTTCACCGTCGGTCTCGTCGGCACAGTACAGGCCGCCCGGCTCACCATTCTGGAGCCAGATGATCGTGTCTCGATCTCCGGCCTTCATCGCGAAGAGGGCCTCGTTCCCCAGCGGAGACGAGTGGCCACCCGCGACGTCGGCCTTGAACACTGTGGCGGAGCCGCCATGCGCGATCGGGATCATCGGGACGTGCTGCTTGATCGCGTTGTTGGCGGCCTTGTAGAGCTCGGCACGGGCGGCCGGGTCAGCTGTCTTCGCACCCTCGACGAGCGGCTGCGTGATGTCGTCGAACTTCTTGCCGAACTGTTCGGACGCGCCGACGCCGAAGTGGACATCGAGGAAGTTCGTGACGTCGGGATAGTCCGCTCCCCAGCCGAGGAGGTGGATGCCCTGCAGCTCGCCGCGGCTCGCGGTCGCCAGGTACGTGGTCGCATCCTGGACGTCGATCTCGGCGGTGATGTTGAGGTTGGTCTTGAGCTGCGCCTGGATGTCCTGGGCGACGGTCACCGGCGAAGGCAGGTAGCCGCGCACGACGTCGCGCAGGTGGAGCTTCGTGGTGAAGCCGTCCGGGAAGCCCGCTTCAGTGAGGAGCGCCTTCGCGGCCGCCGCGTCGAATGGGTACCACTCGTCGCCGCCGCAGCCGCCGGCGATATCGCATGGCGTGAAGTACGAGGCGACTTCAGAGCCGGGCGGGTAGAAGTTGTCGACGATCCGCTTGCGGTCGATGCCCATGGCGATCGCCTGGCGGACCTTCTCGTTGTCGAACGGCTTGAAGACGTTGTTGAATCCGACGTAGAAGATGTTCATCGCCGTGCGCGGATAGAGCTTGAAATCCGGGTTGGCTTCGATCGTCTTGAAGTCGTCCGGACCGGGGTTGTCGATGCCATCCACGTTGCCCGACGTGAGCTCGACCAGCCGTTGGGCTGCTTCGGGGCTCCAGCGGACGACCGCGTTCGGGGTCAAGGGCTTGTCGCCCCAGTAGTCGGCGAACGTCTCGAGCGAGATCTCCGTACCGGTCGTCCAGGCCTTCATCTTGTAGGGGCCCGTGCCGTTCGGGTTGCGGAAGAGCGCCTCGCCGCCGCCGCCGGTCTCCGCAAGGAAGTCGGAGTCCTGGATCGCCAGCGAGGTGAACGCGATCTTCGACAGGAACGCGGCGTCAGGCGCACATAGGCTGAACTCGACGGTCTTGGCGTCGATCGCCTTGATCGAGCCGACCTGGCCCGAATAGCCCTCGGTCCCGCAGGCGGACGAGCCATCCTCGGGGTACACGAGGCCGTCGTACGGTGCGACGCTCGTCGGCGGCTGGCTCGCGGCCTGGCTCCCAGCGGCGCTGGCCCCTGGGCTCGGCGATGCCGCCGTGCCGCAGGCAGTGAAGACGAGCACAGCTGTCGCGCACAACGCGAGCAGCGGTGACCACCTCGGTGATCGGGACATACGGTGTCTCCTCCTCAAACGGCTCCCCCGGGCTCGTCGATCCGATCCGGGCGGAGCGGCCGTTGCCGCGCGCAGTCGGCCCGCAGGCCGCAAGGTCGCGTGCGCGGAAGCCTAGCACCGCCGAGCGCGCGTCGTCACCTATCAACGTACGGCCCAAGCACGCGTCAGGTTCACGGTCCGCGGGCCATTTTCGGCCGTGCCGTGGCTGCGTTCGGACCGTCTGTGCGCTGGCTCAGCACCCCGAACCGCTATCCTCCGTTCGTGACCCAGCTCCGGATCGCCCTCGCCCAGATCGCACCCCGGCTCGGGATGTTCGACGAGAACCTCGCCCTGCACCACGAGCTGATTCGCGAGGCGCGGGCGAAGGAGGCCGGGCTCGTCGTCTTCCCCGAGCTCGGGCTGACCGGGTACTTGCTCCAGGACCTCGCCTCGGAGGTCGCGATCCGCCTCGACGATCCTCGCCTGGCCACGCTCGCCGCTGAGACCGACGACATGTCGGTCGTTGTCTCGTTCGTCGAGGAGTCCGGCGACCATCGGCTCTTCATCGCGGCGGCGCTGCTCGAGGACGGCCGGATCCGCCACGTCCACCGGAAGCTGTTCCTGCCGACATACGGCCTGTTCGACGAGCGGCGGTTCTTCGCCGCGGGCGATCTCCTGCGGGCGACGCCGTCGCGGCTGGGGGTTGGCGTGGGGCTCGCGGTCTGCGAGGACTTCTGGCACTTGTCCGTTCCACAGCTGCTCGCTCTCGACGGCGCTCAGATGCTCATCAACGTGTCGTCGTCGCCCGGTCGCGATCTGGCGGCCACGAACGAGGTCGGCCTCGGGACCGCGACGTCGTGGCGCACGCTGATGCGGACCTATTCGCAGCTCACGACGTCCTTCGTCGTGTTCTGCAACCGGGTCGGCATCGATGAGTCGATCTCGTTCTGGGGTGGTTCGGAGGTGATCGCGCCGACCGGCGAGGCGCTCTTCTCGGCCCCGTTCTTCGAGGAGGGCCTGTTCACCGTCGACGTCTCGCTGGCGGACGTCCGACGCGAGCGGGTCGCGTTGCCGCTGCTTCGCGACGAACGACCGGAGCTCGCGGTAAGGGAGCTTTCGCGGATCGTCGCCGAGCGGGCCGGCCTTCACCCCGACACGACCGCCGACGACGGGGCCGAGCCGGGCCTCGATGTCGCCCCGGGCGACCCGATCGAGCGGCCGATCGGCTTCCAGCCGGGCGCTCGACGATGACCGCCGAGCCCGCCGCGATCGACACGGGCGGTCTGTTCGAGCTGCCCGCCGAGCTGGCGATCGACACCGACATCGCCCGCCGCGTCATCGGCCAGTTCATCCGAGGTCAGCTTCGTCAGGCGGGCTTCGAGCGGGCGATCCTCGGTCTGTCCGGGGGAATCGATTCGGCGCTCGTCGCCTACATGACCACCGAGGCGATCGGGGCGGACAAGCTCTTGTGCGTGCTCATGCCGTATCGGACATCGTCGCCCGCATCACGCGCCGACGCGGAAGAGGTCGTACGGCGGCTTGGCACAGCGAGCGAGGTCGTCGACATCAGCCCGATGGTCGACGGGTTCCTCGCGAATGAGCCGGACGCCGCGGCCGTACGCCGTGGCAACTTCATGGCCCGCCAGCGGATGGCCGTCCTGTACGACCGCTCCGTGACGTGGGGCGGCCTCGTCGTCGGGACCGGCAACAAGACCGAGTCGCTCATCGGTTACACGACGCTGTTCGGCGACAGCGCCTGCGCGTTCAACCCGATCGGCGACCTCTACAAGAGCCAGGTCCGCCAGATCGCCGCGGCGATGGGCGTCCCGGAGCAGATCATCACGAAGGCGCCGTCGGCCGACCTCTGGCCCGGCCAGACCGATGAGACTGAGGCAGACTTCAGCTATCCGGTACTCGATCGGCTCCTGTTCTGGCGGATCGACAAGCGGCGCTCGATCGATGAAATGGTCGAGCTAGGCTTCGACCGGACCTTGGTCGAGCGGGTCGACCGGATGGTCGCGACCTCCGAGTTCAAGCGCCAGGTCCCGCCCATCGCGAAGCTCGGGCCGCGGACGGCGGGCGTTGATTACCTGTACCCGCGACGCCGGCCGGGTTCCGCGCGGGATTGAGCGAGGGCGGCGGCCGGCTGTTCGTCGTCGCGACGCC
>JANMPL010000120.1:0-7648 GCA_031369845.1 Chloroflexota bacterium | reverse complement strand
CGCGGGAACTGGCCCAACAGTCTCGGGGTGGATATTTTGGCCGGGTCGGGCGGTCGGGGTGCGGGCGGTCGGGGGGCGGGCCGTCGGGGGGCGGGCCGTCGGGACGCTAGTGGGGCGCGTTATAGACTCAGCGTCGCCATGAGCATCCACTCACGGTCGCTGGGGAGTGGGCCGGCCGTGGGCCGTCCCTCGCTTGAGACGCCGTTCGTCGGGCGCGCCGCTGAGCTCGAGGTATTGCTCGGCGCCCTCGACGACGCGTTTCGCGAAGGGCAGCCGCGGTACGTCCTCGTGGACGGCGAGGCCGGAATCGGCAAGAGCCGTCTCGTCCGCGAATTCCTCTCTGCGGCGCGGTCGCGTGCGTCGGCCGCGGCCACCCTCCACGGACGTTGCCTCGCGACCGGCCGAGGCACGAGCTACTGGGCGCTGGGCGAGGTACTCCGACGCGCCTGCGGCATCGGGCTGGACGATCGCGCGGAGGAGGCTGAACAACGGCTGCGCGACGGCCTCGCGCGCATCCTCGCGCCGCTCGCCCTCACGAAGGCCGAATCGGACGAGACCCTCAACGCCCTCGCGACGTCCGCGGGGATCGTCATCCCGGGCAACCCCTTCGAGCGCGGCGAGCCTCGCTTCGTTCCACTGGCCATCAACCACGCCTGGGGCCGCTTCCTCCAGTCCTATACGCAGCGTGGCGGTGCGATCCTCGTGATCGAGGACCTCCACTGGGCGGGTTCCGCGCTGATCTCCGCGCTGCCGGCGATCGCCGCAAAGCTCGACGGCCCGTTCCTCTTCGTCGCGACCGCCCGCCCGGCGTTCCTGGGCCGCGAACCCGCTTTCATGTCCGAGCAGGGCCTCGCAACGGTCGAAGTTTCGTCGCTGAGCACGGGCGATGCCGCAGGCCTCGTCGATGCGCTGCTTCCCGCGGGCACGCTTCCGGACGACCTGCGCAAGACCGTCGTCGCGCGGGCCGAGGGCAACCCGTACTTCCTCGAGGAGACCGTCCGCCACCTCGCCGAAGCGGGCGGTGCCGCGATCCCTGACTCCATCCAGGCGGTGCTCGTCGCGCGGATCGAAGCCCTCCCGCTCGCCGAGCGGCGCGTCCTCCAGGAGGCCGCGGTGGTCGGACGCATCTTCTGGGAGGGTCCGGTTCGACTGGCCCTCGGCGCGACCGACGTCGGCGACTCCCTGCGCAGCCTCGCCGAACGCGGCCTCGTCTTCACCCGCCCGACATCGAGCCTTTCCGGCGAGGTCGAGCTGAGCTTCAAGCACGCCCTCCTCCGGGACGCGGCCTACGGCACGATGACGATGGCGCACCGGGCGAGGTCACACGGGTCGGTCGGGGCCTGGCTCGAGCAAATCGCAGACGATCCGAAGGCCGAGCTGGCCGGCCTGATCGGCGAGCACTACCGGCTGGCGATCGAACAGGACGCCGACGGGACTGCCTGGCCGGACGCGGCCGATCGCGAGCAGGTTCGCGAGCGCGCGGTCAGGTACCTGATGCTTGCGGGCTCGAGCGCCCATCAGCGCTACTCGATCGACAAGGCGATCGAGCTCCACGAAGCGGCTCTCCGTCTCGCGACGTCGGACGCGGAGCGGGCACGGGCCCTCGCGGCGCTGGGCCTGGATCAGGAATCCGGACTCGACGGCCCGAAAGCGATCGACGCGTACCGCAGGGCGATCGAGATGGCGGACCGGGCGCAGTTGCCGGCCGACGAGCGGGCCCGGATCCGGCTTGCCGCTGCGCGGACGTTGGCCATCCGCTGGGGCGCCTTTCCGGTTCGGCCCGATCCTGCCGAAATCGACGTGTTCGTCGACGAAGGCCTGGAGCTCGCCGAGGACGCGGAGACGCGCTTGTGGTTGCTGGCGATGCGGGGCGGCGCGGGGATGCGCTGGGGCGGCGCATACCTGTCGGATCCGGAGTTCGTCGCGGACCGCGCGCGGGCGGTGACCGCCGCGCTCGACGGCGCCCGGCAACTCGGGCTCAACGACCTCTCCGTGGTCGCTGGGCGGCTGTCCGGTCAGTTCGAGTTTGCGGCCGGTCGGTACGGCCCGAGCGCGGCCGCGTTCCGGGAACTGATTCCTCACCTCAGCGCCGTCCAATCCGTGTTCCAGGAAGCGCTCACGTCGATGTACGCGGTCGTTGCTCTGGCCGACATCGAAGGCGCGTACGCGGATGCCCTCGTCGTCTCGCGACGGGTGCTCGAACTCGGTCGAAAGTTGAGCCCACACGAGCACGCGCACGGCACGGCGGCGATGCTGTGGTGCCTGTATCACCTCGGGGACTGGGCCGAGACCCCGGACCTCGTCGAGGAGTCGCTCGTCGCCGTGCGTGGTACGGACGTCTTCAACTGCCCGTACATGCGGAGCGGGCCGCTGATCGGGGCCTTGATCGCCGGCCACCTTGGTGAGTTCGAGCGGGCGCGCGAGCTGCTCGGCCAGGTGGAGCTGAGCGAAGACGAACCCGGGTTGCCCGAGGCGCTGCACGCGCGAGTCCTCATCGCCCTGGGCGAGGCCGAGACTGGCATCGCCGCCGCCCAGCAGATGATCGACAGCGGACGGCTGGCGAGCCTCGAAGAGAACGAGCACGAGACGGTCGCGCTGATCGAAGGCCTTCACGCCCTGCGCGACTGGGATCGGCTGCGGGCGTTCCTCCCGGAGGCTCGACGCCGGAGCGCATCCATGGCCATTCTCGGCCCGATCTGCGACCGAGCTGAGGGTATGGTCGCGGCCGACGTTGGCGACATCGAGCCCGCGATCGAGCTGCTCCAACAAGCGGTCGCCGGCTTCGAGCGCCTCGGTGTCCCGTATGAAATCGCCAGGACCAAGTCGATGCTCGCGAACGTGCTGCCCGACGGCGATGCGATGCTCGCGGAGGCGCTCGCAACCGCCGAGTCACTCCTCGCCAGGCCCACCGAAGCCGCCCCCGTGTCGGTGACGACGCCAACGCCGGCGCCCGACGACTTCGGGTTGTCGGAGCGCGAACGGGAAATCCTGGCCCTGATCGGGGAGGGCATCAGCAACCAGGAGATCGCCGACCGCCTGGTGCTCAGCCCGCGGACCGTCGAACGCCACGTCTCGAACATCTACCTCAAGCTCGGTCTCGAGGGCCGATCGTCGCGCGCTGCCGCGGCGTCGTACGCGGTCAGATCGAGCCTGAAGGCGGGCCCGAACTAGACCCCCGACCAGACTCCCGAGCGCCGGCCTACGTGTCGGCCGCCAACGCCCGCCTCCGCCAACGCCGAAATCGGTCGCCAGTTCGCGTGTCGGCGCGGAAGTCGCAAGTCCCTTCGCTGCCTACCTTCCTCGACTAGAGGAAGCAAGCAGGACAGAGGAGAAGGGAAATGCTGGTCCACGAATTCGATCTCGCTCGGATCCACAACGCAGCTCGCATGGCGGAAGCGGACGAGGAACGCCTCGCCCGAATCGCCCAGTCGGCGCGGCCGCGGCGGACGTTCGCGGTTCCCTCAGTCGCGAGGCTGGTCCTCTTGGCAGGGGCGGTCGTCGTAGTCGCCCTGCGGGCGCTGCCTATCGGCATCTGAAACCCAACCAACGGTCGTCCGGGATAGGAGGAAATCGCAATGGCGTACAAGATCGAAGGCAAGCTGCTCGAGGTTTGCTCGTGCAACATCCTGTGCCCGTGCTGGGTCGGTGAGGATCCCGACGGCGGCACGTGCGACTCGGCGATGGCATGGAAGATCGACAAGGGTGAGATCGAAGGCATCGATGTCGCCGGTCTGACGTTTGCGCTCTCGGTCCACATTCCCGGCAACGTCCTCACGCCGAAGTCGTGGAAGGTCGCTGCGTTCGTTTCCGACACCGCGACGGATGATCAGCACGGCGCGCTGCTCAAGGTCTTCACCGGCCAGCTCGGTGGCGCGATCGCGGACTTTGCTGGCCTCATCGGTGAGGTCGTTTCGGTCGAGCGGGTGCCGATCACCTTCACCGTCGCCGAGGGCAAGGGGCGGCTGTCGATCGGCTCTGCGGCCGACGCTCAGCTGACGCCGTACACCGGCGCAACCGGCGCCCTGACGACGCTGGGGGAGACCGCCTTCAGCACGATCCCCGGCTCGCCGGTGTACGTCGCGAAGGCCGATCACTTCACCCGCGACGGCGCGCCATACGGCCTGCCGAGCGTCGACCTCCGAGACAACAACGCCCTCCAGGGCCACTTCGAATTCGCGGCCTAGACCGCAGATCGGAGAACCAGCGATGTTGACCGTGCACGCCGGCCGCGCCCCGGGTCGCGACCGCGCCATCCTCTTCGGTTCGCTCGCGGCCGTGGTCGCGGCCGGCTGGACGGCACTCGTTCTCTGGGGCGCCTCGCCGTGGTCGGGGCATCTCAGCCACCAGACGCTCGAGCACGGAGCGGGGGCAGCCGAGACACTCCTCTTCGTCGTCGGCTGGACACTCATGACGGTGGCGATGATGCTGCCGACGACGTGGCCGGTCCTGACCACGTTCCTGGCGATCGTCGGCCGGCGCCGGCGGCCAGGCGTGCTCGTCGGGTTGGTGGGGCTCGGCTATATCGTCACGTGGTCGATCGTGGGGCTGCTGCTGCACTCAGGCGACCGATTGGTCCATGACGCGGTCGAGTCGGTCGGCTGGTTGGGTGCGCACACCGGCCTGATCGCTGCGGGGACGATCCTCGTTGCAGGCATCTACCAGTTCGCGCCGCTCAAGTACAAGTGCCTGGAGCAATGCCGCTCGCCGCTGGGGTTCGTCATGAACCACTGGCGCGGCAAGAGCGAGCGGCGCGAGGCGTTCATTCTCGGCGTCCGCCACGGGCTGTTCTGCGTCGGGTGCTGCTGGTCGCTGATGCTGCTGATTTTCGCGGTCGGCGTCGGCAGCCTCGCCTGGATGTTCCTGCTGGGCGCGGTCATGGCGATCGAGAAGAACGCCCCGTGGGGCAGGGGGATGTCGCGTCCGCTGGGGATCGTCCTGCTGGCGGCGGGGAGTGCCCTCATCGTCGCCGCCGTCATGGTGCCAACCGCAACCGGTTAGCGTCGCCGATTAGGCACGCTGAGGGCAAGGGAAGCCCTCCGCGCCTGATTCGGATTACGTCCAGCCAAACGGAACGATTCCGCATGGTTCGACGCTTCCCAATTCGACGTCGGCCGTACGTCCGCCCGCCCGCCCGGCACGTGACTCCGAGTCCAGTTTTTCTTGTCGCCGGCGGGTGAGAAGTCCCCCAGCGGCCGGAACGTGACTCCGAGTCCGCAAGGGGCGCCGAGTTGCCTCGCACCGCAACCCTAACGGCGATTTCCCAAGGAATCCGTGACTGACAGTCGGGTTAGCGGCCAGCTGCCGGAAGTCGGCACGTCACGCCGGGTCTCCGCTCCCGGTTCGTGGATGGCTGCTCGGGCGTTGGTGGCTTGTTCTGAATGTTGGACGATCAGTCAGAATCATTGACACATATACTGACAGTTCGCTACCATTTCGGAATGACGACACCGCTTCGCGCCCCCGCGCGCATGCGCTCTCGAAACCAACTGACACTGCCGAACGAGATCGTCGCAGCCGCCGGAATCGGCGAGGGCGACTCTTTCGTTGTCGAGCTCGAACCGGCCGATCCGGACGTCGTCATCCTCCGCCGCGTCCGAACCAGCTACGCCGGCGCATTGAAGGGGATGTACGCGCCGGTGGACGAGTCTCTCGAGGGCGAGCGCACAGGCTGGGACTGATCAGGTGGCGCGGGTGGAGCTCGAAGCTGCGATCGGTCCTGGCGCATCGCTTCTTCTCGACTGCTCCGCGATCCTTGCCTACCTCGACGGGACCGAGAGCATCAGCGTCCTGGCCGCGGTGGTCTTCGATCGGTTCATCGCGACCGGCCGCAACCCGGCGATCACGTCGGCGGTCTCGGTAACCGAGGCCCTCGTCCGGCCGTTTCGGGCCCAGTCCGCATCGGCTGCCGGCACCGTTGAAGCGTTCCTCCGGAGCTTCCCGAACCTCTCGGTCGAGCCCGTGACATTTGAGATCGCCCGAGAGGCCGCCCGGATTCGAGCCGCGACGGCGATCCGCACGCCGGACGCCCTGATTCTCGCCACTGCGACGGTAATCGGCAGCGAGTTCGTTGTCGCCAACGACGACCGATGGCTGGGGGCGATCGATCGGGCGGGTCTGGCGGTTCGTCTCTGTCATCTCGAGGCGTTCATCTGAGAGTCGCCGGCCGGTGCCGGCGACTCTCTTGTGTGCACGAGCGTTAGCGTCCGGGAGCCTAAGAGGTCGTCGCGCAGATGGCCCAGATCCGCAAAATCGGGAGGGGATGAATGAGCCCGAACTCGCTTGGTACCGCGTTCCAGTCTTCCATGAGCTTTGCGAAGGCGGTCCAACCGATCTGACCGCTGGGGTTCGACGAGTCCAAGGCGTAGAGGCGGCTGGGGTCCGCGGTGATCTGAGCGCCGCCGCCGAGGACGTGCTTGCCGGTCGGGCAGAACACGGTGCCTCCGCCGTCGGCGCGGTCATCGGACACGATCTCATAGCCGCTCACGCCACCGGCCCCCGTCGCCCCGGTGGCCCCCGTCGCTCCGGTGGCACCGGTCGCCCCGGTGGCCCCCGTCGCCCCCGTGGCGCCAGTCGGCCCTGTGGCGCCAGTCGCGCCCGTGGCACCCGTCGCCCCTGTGGCTCCGGTGGCTCCTGCCACGCCCGGCACGCCCTGGACGTTCCAGGCGAGCGAGGTCTCCTTCGATGAGCACGAGCCGGTCGAGGCATCGATCACGCGCAGCGTGCCGCCGCTCTTCAGGTAGCAGGCGCTGATCACGCCCGCGCTCGGGATGGTGGCCAGCGCGACGCCGGCGAGCGATACGGTCATCACCACAGCGGCGATCACGACCAAGAATCTCTTCACGTCATGTCCCTTCGGTTGGTTTCGGTGACTTGCTCGTCCGGGCCGTGCTCACGCGCTGAAGCAAGGTCGGGCGGATGGAGGGCGTCGCAACGCGATCGGTGAGCGTCTCGAAGCCGGCGGCCGAGCTCGCTCGAACCCGCGGTCAGCGCATCCTGGGCTTATCGCACGGGCGAGCCGGTCGGACGTGCCCCAACAGCTGTCTGACGAACCTGATCGATGGGGCGTCGATCCGCGATCCCTCCTACGAGGCCGACTCTACGCTTCGGGGCGCGTTTTGCTGTCTCGCTCGGCGCGGCGGGCCCACCCGGGCCGCGCAGCGGTTAGCCGGCGGTTTACGCACACTTACAGCAAGGACAGCCCTTCGCGGCCGATTCGAACTACGTCCAGCCAAACGAAACTATTCCGCATGGTTCGACGCATCTCGATTCGCCCCTGGCCGTACGTCCGACCGGCGCGCTCGAGCTATCAGGCCGCCTATAGTTCGGGCACCCACGCCAATGCCGGAGAGGTGTCGTGACGCCTCCATCGCCACCTGGCCCGCCGACGCCGCAGCCGGGCACGCCGCCCGCGACACCGCCGCCGCGCGGTCGTCTGCCTGGTCGGATCTGGCTGGCAGTCTTCTTCATCCTGCTCGCCTGGAACGCGAATCACCCTCTTCGGGCCGGCGACGGACAGCACGATCGACGTGCCGTATTCAACATTCTTCGGCCAGGCCCAAGCTGACAACGTCGCCCAGGTCACCATCAACGGGCAGGTCCTGGGACGTTCCGAGAGGCGATCCCGTGGCCGCCCGCGAGCAGTCCGCCG
>JANMPL010000090.1:0-2082 GCA_031369845.1 Chloroflexota bacterium | reverse complement strand
ATGACGTGCTCCACGCCGCGGAGGATGTCGCGGGCCTGGCTCGTGAGCATCAGGTAGAGCGATTCGGGGGTCGTGATGAGGATGTCCGGCGGCCGGCGAGCGAGGTTGCGGCGGTCCTCGGCGGGCGTGTCCCCAGTGCGGCTGGCGACTGAGATGTCCGGCGCCGGCTCTCCCAAGCGAGCGGCGGCGAGGCCGATGCCGGCGAGCGGCGCCCGGAGGTTCCGCTCGACGTCGTAGGTCAGGGCCTTGAGCGGCGAGATGTACAGGACCCGGACGGTGCCGGGTTGCTCCCTGGTGCGCGGCGGGCGCGGCGTGGCGGCGAGGCGATCGAGGGTCCAGAGAAACGCGGCGAGGGTCTTGCCGCTGCCGGTCGGGGCGTGAATGAGCGTGTGGTGCCCGGCCGAGATCGCGGCCCAACCCTCCGCCTGTGCCTCCGTCGGCGCCTCGAACGTCGCCTCGAACCAGGCCCGGACGGCCGGGCTGAATGGCGCGAGCGGATCGGCTGCAGGAGTCGCGATGACCACGGGCGAAGAGTATAGGCTGGAACTCCGATTTGGACCGGATGTTCGGTTCCGCGCCGCGCACGCCGATCGCTCAACGGCCCGCCCGCGACTCCGGGTCAACAAACACGTGCCTGTTGCTTCATATCGCCTCGTTGGGTGATCAGAGGTCAACGATCGGCCGCCAACCCGTGCGCAATGCCTGCTTCGACCCCTTCAAATCCCGATCCTGTTGACTGACAATCGCGCCGATCCCTTACCGACCGCACGTCACGCCTCGCGGCGGAGACTGGAGGATCGTCGCGCGCCCGTTCTCGACGCGCGCCCAAAGAATCCCGGCTCCGGGCCAGGGGCATCCGTCGTCAACGCACGCCGAACATCCGTGGTTTTCGCCGGATACGGGGCCTCGAGCAGGTGCGGAAACTGGATGGCCAGCGCGCGCATGGCGGGGGTCGACCGAAGAAGCAGCAGTCGGCTTATGACCGGATCACTCGTATCCGGCGGCGCCACGAACGACCATGCCGATGCTGATGGCAGTGACTCGGCATCGCTGTCTGGCGGCCGCTCACGGGCGCCTCCGAGGTCTGGCGGCGAGGTTCGCGACTGCCAGTCAACAACATCGGGCTTTGCTTCGGATCAACCGACACTCAACGGAGAATTCATCCAGGAACGTGACCGTGGGTCACCGACGTGCGCTTTGACGCGCCTCGCGATGCGCCGAGCCTCCCCTCGCTGCTGATGGGACGATCAGCAGCCGATCCTGTTGACTCAGGGTCTCGCCGATATCACGTGGTGCGTTATCGCATCAGTACTTATGGCTGGTTGGGCCGAATGACTGTTCGCTGTTATGTCCGTCGTGGAACACTTGGGATGTGACAGGGCACGTCGCCAACTCAACGCCAGCCGCTTGGTTCCGCCGGTCCGCGATTCTGGCCGCGATCGTCCTCGGATCGATGCTCGCGGCGCCTGGCCAGCTCCGGGCCGTCGACCCGACACCCACCCCGCCGGCGCATCCGGAGATGTTCCGCCAGCCCGGCGAGACCGGCGGGAGGGACCCGCGGGGGGCCACGCGGCCGCCGGTCGTCCCTGCCGGTTTCCACGACACCGCCCTCTTCGAAGACCTGTTCCAACCGACCGCCGTCGCCTTCGCCGCTGACGGCCGGGTCTTCGTCGCCGAGAAGCGCGGCATCGTCAGGGTCTATGACTCGGTCGACGACCCCTCGGGGACGGTCTTCGCCGATCTGACGACGCAGGTTTACGACTACTGGGATCGCGGGCTGCTCGGCATGACCCTGGATCCGGGCTTCGTGAACAACGGCCGGGTCTATGTCCTCTATACGTACAACCACATCCTTGGCGACCCGATCCCCGCGCCGAGATGGGTAGACATGAACGGCAACGACACCTGCCCCAACCCGCCGGGCAACACGATCGACGGGTGCGTCGCCAGCGGCCGTCTTCAGCGCCTCGAGACGGACGGGAGCGGGGTCTGGGACGGCCTGGATCACGTCCTCGTCGAGGACTGGTGTCAGGTCCACCCGAGCCACTCGATCGGTACGGTCGCGTTCGGCCCGGATGGCGC
>JANMPL010000598.1:0-2637 GCA_031369845.1 Chloroflexota bacterium | reverse complement strand
GCGGTTGGTCAATTGCCGGCGCGCAGTTGTAATGAATTTGTAGCGGCGAGAAGGCACCCGCCTCGACGCGCGTCGGGCGCGTGTCAGGCTCCGCTACACTCGCCAGCCATGACGACCGCCCTCGAACCCGCCGCAGCGCCGGCCGATGCCAGCCAGCCCAAGCACCGGATCTTCAGCGGGATCCAGCCGTCCGGCGTCGTGCATCTCGGCAACGATCTCGGGGCGATCCGCAACTATGTTGCGCTGCAGAGCCAGTACGAGGCGATCTACTGCATCGTCGACTACCACGCGCTGACGAGCCTCCACGACCCGGATGCGCTGCGGGCGCGGACGCGCGACATGGCCGCATCGCTGCTGGCCCTCGGCCTCGATCCGGACCAGTGCACACTCTTCATCCAGAGCCACCGCCCGGAGCACACCGAGCTCGCCTGGCTGCTGGCGACGGTCACCCCCGTCAGCTGGGTCGAGCGGACGCCGTCCTACAAGGAGAAGAAGCAACAGCAGCCGGACGACGTCAATCACGCCCTGCTGACGGACCCGATCCTGCAGGCAGCCGACATCGTCATCTACCACGCCGACCGGGTTCCCGTCGGCCGCGACCAGGCCGCGCACCTCGAGCTCAGCCGGGAGATCGTCCGCGCATTCAACAATCGATATGGCCTGACGTTCCGGGAGCCGGAGGCCGTCTATACCGAGGCGCCGACCGTCCTAGGGACCGACGGCGTCAAGAAGATGAGCAAGTCGGTCGGCAACACGATCGAGGTCCTGGCCGATCCGGACGTGATCCGCAAGCAGGTCATGTCGATGGTCACGGACACCCAGCGGATCCTGCGGACCGATCCGGGCCGGCCGGAGGTCTGCAACGTCTGCCAGCTCCACCGCTTCTTCGGGCCCGACTACGAGGAGATCTGGGACGGCGAGCGCACCGCCCGAACGGGGTGCGTCGACACGAAGCGCCTGCTGGCCGAGCGGATCATCGCCCACTACGCCCCGGCCCGTGAGCGCTACCTGGAGCTGCTCGCCCACCCGGAACGGGTCGATGGAGCCCTCGAGGCGGGCGCCGACCAATTGCGACCAAAGGCCGCGGCGACGATGGACGACGTTCGGCACCGGATGGGCCTGCGCTAGCCCTTCGTTCTGCCGCCCCCTCGCCTGGATTCTCGTGGGGCGAGCACATCGAACGAGATGAGCGGTCTCGCTGCATGAGATTCTCGCCGGGCGAGAAGATCCTGCGAATTCAGACGCAAATCGTCCGGTTTGAGGGCCTTAAGGCGTTGAACTCGTCGCACGTGCCCCTGGGGCGAGAATCGTGGCAGGCGAGTCGTGGACGCGGGTGCGGTTGAGCGGCTGGTGATCGGCGCGGACTACCATGGCGCCGAAGGGAGGGGGCACCGCCCCCTCCGGCACAGGCGGCCAACGCGCCGCGAGAGGTGCGCCCGACGATGACGATGGTGACCGAACGGCAGCGCCGCTGGGTGACGGCCGTTCTCGTCCTCGGGACGCTCACCCTCGCGATCGTCCTCGTGAGCCTCGTCGGGTCGATTTTCTTTGCCTTCGGCGACATCGTCCTCGTCTTTTTTCTGGCCTGGCTCCTCGCGTTCATCCTGAGCCCCGTCGTCGCCGGCCTGACCCGGCTCATCCCGGTCCTGCCGCGAGTTGGCGCCGTCGTCCTGGTTTATGCCGCGATGGTCGGCGCGATCGTCCTCGTCGTCGTCCTGGTCGCCGGAGCCTTGGCCCAGTCGATCGCCGACTTCATCGCCGGCGTGCCAACGCTCCGCGAGGACCTGCCGGGGCTCATGCAGCCGTGGCAGGAGCGGCTCGACGCCCTAGGGCTGAACCAGGTCCGGCTTGCCGATCAGGCGATCAGCTTCCTCGACAACATCGCGGTTTACGCCGTTCAGCTGGCAGGTCCCGTCCAGCAGCTCGCCGTTGCGAGCCTTGGGGCGATGGGCAACCTCCTCATCGTCCTGATCCTCTCGCTGTATATGGTCATCGACCGGAACGACATCCTCTCGTTCCTCTTCCGGGTCGTGCCGCCGGGCTACAAGGAAGAAGCCCGCCTGCTCGAGACGAGCGTCGCTCGCTCCTTCGGCGGGTTCCTCCGCGGCCAGGCCATCCTCGGTGTCGTCTACGCCGCGGTTGCCGCGGTGACGAGTGCGGTCCTCGACATTCCCTACCTCGCGGTGACAACGGCGGTCGCCGGCGGCCTCATGGCCATCCCGTTCTTCGGGCCGTTCGTCGCCTGGGTGCCGCCGGTCATCGTCGCGCTGCTGGCGGTCCCGAACGTCACCGTCCCGGCGCTCATCCTCATGGGCGTCGGCTGGCTGCTCGTCATGAACATCCTGCAACCGCGGCTCATGCAGGAAGCGGTCGGGATCCACCCGATCGTCGTCCTCGGATCCGTGCTGATCGGCTCCAAGATCGCCGGGGTCACCGGGGCGATCTTCGGCATTCCGATCGCCGCGGTCATTTCGGCCTTCTTCTTCCACTTCCTCGTCCTCAACCGGGAACCGTCGCCTGTCACGACCCGCGCCGCGAAGCGGATCGAACAGCGGGAAGGACGACCGGTCCGGATTCCCCGCGAGCCCGCGCCCGGAGTCGACCCGGACGTCTCGGCATGAGCGACGAGGACGCGGG
>JANMPL010000556.1:0-4507 GCA_031369845.1 Chloroflexota bacterium | reverse complement strand
CGCATCGGCCGTGTCCGTGTTCGTCATGGACTGGACGACGATCGGATGCGAACTCCCGACAAGGACCCCGCCGACGTCGACGCTGACGGTCGGCCGGCGCCGAGGCCGCAGGCTGTCCCGCGAGCTCATGGACTGGTCCCGCCGCCCAGGATCCGGATCAAGTCGAAGCCCGTGACCCAGATGAGGAACGCGAACAGGAAGACGAACCCGACGACGTACGTCAACCGCTCCGCCCGAAGGCTGATCCGCTTCCCGAAGATCGCCTTGAGGACGATCATCAGCGCCCGGCCGCCATCGAGAGGAGGGAACGGCAGCGCATTCACGAGGGCCAGGTTGGCCGACAGGATGCCGGCAACATAGAGCGTCAGAACCGGGCCCGCTTGGAAGAAGATGTCGCCGATCTGCGTCGCGATTCCGATTGGGCCGGTGACGGGAGGAGGAGCGGTCGGGTTGCTTACCACGCCGCCGACCAGGTCGCCGAGGCCGGCCAGGATCAGGCCGAACCACCGGGTGGTCTCGCTGGTCGCGATCCCGATCGAGATACCCAGGTCGTGGCCCGTGTACTGGTCGTAGAAGTAGCCCGTCGGCTGGCCGATCCCGAGCGGCCCGACCGTGGGGCTCAGCTGGGCAGGGGGTCGCAGCAACACGTCCAGCTGTTCCTTGCGGCCGTCCGCCCGATCGACGGTCAGCTTCACCGTCTGGCCGGCCTTCGCGCGGAGGACGTCGACGATGTCGTCACCGTAGAACTCGAATGTCTGGCCATCGACCGCGCGGATACCGTCTCCGACGTGAAGCCCGACAGTCGCCGCGGGCGAACCGGGATCGGGCTCTGTCTCGATCCGGGCCCCGACCAGGGGCGTCGCGAGCCACGCGATCAAAAGGAAGATCAGGAACGCCGTTATGAGGTTCATCGCGACGCCCGCGACGAGGATGATCAGCTTCGTCGACAGGCGGGCGCGGACGAATGACCGTGGGTCGTCGCCCTCGTCGCCGTCCTCGCCCTCGAGCTTGACGAACCCACCGATCGGCAGCCAGTTCAGGGTGTACAGCGTCTCGCCCTTCGCCCGAAGGATCTTCGCCCGGGGCGGGAAGCCGATCCCGAACTCGAGGACGCGGACACCGGCCATCCGGGCCGTGACGAAGTGACCCAGCTCGTGGATGAGAACGAGCGAGCCCAGGATGAAGAAGAACAGGAAGATCGTGATCGCGCCCTGGAAGATCTCGGTCACGCGTGGCTCCCGATCGAGCCCGTCGCATAGGCGGCGCGGACCTCGGCGTCGAGGGCGATGAGGGCCTCGATGTCAGGTGCCTGGTCGGCGGACTCGCCGTATCGCTGTACGGCCGTCTCCAGCAGGCGGGCGATGCCTGGGAAGTCGAGACTCCCCGCGAGGAATCGCTCCACCGCGACCTCGTCGGCGGCGATCAGTGCCGTGGTGGCGCGCTGCCCCACTCGTCCCGCCTCGCGCGCGATCCGGAGCGCCGGGAAGCGGCCTTCGTCTGGCGCACGAAAGTCGAGACGGGCGGTCTCGACGAGATCAACGGCGATCGATGGCGAGGGGCGGCGCTCGGGGTATGTCAGGGCGTACTGGATGGGAAGTCGCATATCCGGGGTGCCCAACTGGGCCTTGAGGGAGCCGTCGACAAATCGGACGGCGGAATGAACGACGCTCTGCGGGTGGATGACCACCTCGATCGCGTCGTAATCGACATCGTACAGCCAGTGCGCCTCGATCACTTCCAGGCCCTTGTTCGCCAGGGTGGCCGAGTCGATCGTGATCTTGGCGCCCATCGACCACGTCGGATGGCGGAGCGCCTGCTCCGGCCGGATGGTGGAGAGATCGGCCGGCGCGTCGAGGAACGGCCCGCCGGACGCTGTCAGCACGAGGGCTTCGACGCCGGCCATCGCCTCGCCCACGAGGCATTGCCAGATCGCTGAGTGCTCCGAGTCGATCGGCCGGAGCCAAGCGAGGGGGCTCGCATACGGGTCCGTCGGGCGATCGCGGGCCACGCGGGCTGCCCGGTCGCGAGCCAGCGGCATCACGAGGTGGCCACCGGCGACGAGCGTCTCCTTGTTGGCCGTGGCGACGACCTTGCCAGCCTCCAGCGCGGCGACGACGGGCCGCAGGCTGACGATGCCGCCCGTTCCAACGACGACGAGGTCGACGTCCTCGCGGGTCGCCAGTGACGCCAACGCATCCTCGCCGTGGAGGAGCTCCGTTCCGGATGGCAGATCGAGGCCCGAGCCCGACGAATCCTCGGCAGCGACCACGACGGCAGGCCGCAGGCGGCGCGCCTGCTCGGCCAGGAGCGTGGTGTTGTGGCCCGCAGCCAGGGCGACCACCCGGAACGCCTCCGGCATTGCCGCCAGCACGTCGACCGTCTGGCGACCGATGGAACCCGTCGATCCGATGAGCGCCACGCGCCGAACCGCCGGGTTCGCGTTCTCCGACACGTCAGCGGACCAGAGCCAGGACGAACAGGGTCACGACCGGTGCCGCGAAGAGGAAGGAGTCGACGCGGTCCAGTATCCCGCCGTGGCCGGGAATGAGGGACCCGGAATCCTTCGTGCCGGCCGCCCGTTTGAGCATCGACTCGGCGAGGTCGCCGGCCTGTGCAGCGGCCGCAAGCAGCGGTCCCAGCAGCAACCCCACCGTCAGCGGCTCCCCTAGCCCGGCAGTGATCGCGGTCACCACCATCGTGCAAGCAATAACGCCGCCGACGAGTCCGGCATACGTCTTCGACGGCGAGATGTGAGTGAGGAACTTCCTCCGCCCGAATCGCCGCCCCACGAAGTACGCCCCCGTGTCATAAGCCCAGACCCCCAGCACGAGCACGAGAATCCAGCCGCGCTCGCCACCGAGGGCGACGAGGGGTGCCCCGACCGGAGGCTCCGGCGCCGCCTGACCGAGTCTGACGACGAACGCGAGGAGCGAGGCATACAGCGCCCCGAACACCGTCGCGAACCAGGTTGGCAGGCCCTCGCGGGGATCTCGTTTCGCGAAGGCTCCGACCGCGGCCAGGATCACCCCGACCGCAACCAGAATCAGGCCGCTCGCCTCGAGCTCCTGCGGCGCGGCGGCGTCGAGGACGAGCCCGATCGCGAGGACCACTCCGAGCGCCGGAACGGACGGATACCCGGCGGAGCGGAGCAGCCGGAAGATCTCGACGCCGGCCAGCGCCGTGGCAACAACGACGAGCGCGACAATCCAGACGCCACCGACGGCAAGAACGACGATGAGCGGCGGGATGAGAAAGGCGGCGCTGATCGCTCGCTGGCGGAGCATCTATGCGCCAATCGTCGTGCGAGCGAGGGCCGTCAGCGACCGAATCGGCGCGTCCGCCTGGCAAACTCGAGGAGTGCGGCGTCGAAAGCGTCGGCGCCGAAGTCCGGCCAGAGGACCTCCGTCGAGTAGAACTCGGCGTAGGCCGACTGCCAGATAAGGAAATTCGAGAGTCGCTGCTCGCCGCCCGTCCGGATCACGAGGTCGGGATCGGGCAGTCCGGCCGTGTAGAGCGCCTCGGAGATGACGCGTTCGTCGATCTCGTCGGCCCGGACGCCGCGCTCGGTCAATCGCCTGAACGCATCGACGAGCTCCGTCCTGCCGGCATAGTTGAACGCGACGTTCAGCAGCAGGCGGTCGCCGTCCGCGGTCTGGGCGAGCGCATCGTCGATGGAGCGTCGGGTGTCGTCGGGCAGCTCTTCGAGCCGACCAAGGAGCCGGATCCGGACTCCCTGCGAGCGGAGTTCCGCGGTTTCGCTCCGAATCGCCTGTTCGAGGAGCGCGAACAGCCCAGTGACCTCGTCGTCGGATCGTGCCCAGTTCTCGCGACTGAAGGCGTAGAGCGTCAAGACCGGAACGCCGCGTCGAACGGCATGACGGAGAAGCTTCCTGATGGCTTCGACGCCGGCCGCGTGGCCTTCGAGCTCCGCGCGGTCGTGGAGCCGCGCCCACCGCCGGTTGCCGTCCATGATGATCGCGACGTGACGCGGCAGGTCGGCCGGGTCGATGAGGACGCTACCCTCCTCCGCGGCCGCAGGACTGGTCGGCTCCGCCTCCTCGACGAGGTGCGCCCGGGGCGGGGCGTCTGTCGGCCGGGCCAGCGGTGATCGAGCCACTAGACCTCGAGGACCTCCTGTTCCTTGACGCCGCCGAGGCGATCGACCTCGCCGACGAACCGGTCAGTCGTCTTCTGGAGCGTTTCGAGCTGGCGTCGGGCCTCGTCGGCGCCCACATCGCCGTCCCGCTCCTCCTTCTTGAGCTCCTCGGCCACGTCCCGCCGGATGTTCCGGATCTCGACGCGAGCCTCCTCCATGCGCTTGTGGACGACCCGGACGAGATCCTTGCGACGCTCTTCCGTGAGCGGCGGGATGTTGAGGCGGACCACGGTCCCGTCGACGTTCGGGACGAGCCCGATGTCGCTCTTCTGGATCGCTTTCTCGATCGCGCCGAGGACGGCTCGATCCCAGGGCTGGATGACGATCTGGTGCGACTCCGGGACGCTGATC
>JANMPL010000536.1:0-7557 GCA_031369845.1 Chloroflexota bacterium | reverse complement strand
GGCGGTCGGCGCTGGTCGAAGGGTCGGCGCTTGTCCGCGGTGGAGCTGGTTGCGTACGGCGCTGAGCTCACAGCGGGGAGCGCCACGGTCCTTCTGCTCGATCCGGGGGAGCTGCATGAGGACGACGCTGCGGTGCGCCTGGCAGCCGGCGTCGCTGGTCCGGGACTCGAGACGCGGGGGCCCGTCCAGAGCCGGGTCGACCTGCGCGCCGTCCACGCCGGCGTACTGCATGTGCGGGTCGGGGCGCTGGAGCGCGTCAACCGGCTCGATCCGCTCGAGGTATTCACGGCGTTCGACGGTTCGGTGGTCGAGGCCGGCGCTCTCGTGGCGAGCGTCAAGATCGCGCCGCACGTCGTCGAAGGGTTGGTCGTCGAGGCCGCCCTGGCGCGGCTGGGGTCGGCGCGGAGACCGCTCGTCCGGGTCGATCCCTTCCGGCCGATGCGCGTCGCGGCAGTCGTCAAGGAGTCGCTCCGCGCTGCGGATCGCGACCGGTTCGAGCGGAGCGTCCGCGCCAAGGTGGAGGGGCTGGGATCGACGCTGACGGGCATCGCCTACGTCGCGGACGACGATGCCGCCGTAACGGCGGCCCTCCGCGGGGCGGCCAAGGGCGCGTCGGCCGCCGACATCATCCTGACCGCCGGTGGCCGCAGCACCGACCCGCTCGACCCGTTCTATGTCGCGATCGAGCGACTCGGCGGCAAGGTGGTGCGGCACGGTGTGCCGGCTCATCCGGGATCGATGTTGTGGCTAGCCCGGATCGGCCGGACCGCCATCCTCGGTCTGCCGACCTGTGGCGCCTACTCGAAGGCCACCGCCGCCGACCTCGTCCTGCCGCGCCTCCTCACCGGGGAGCGACCGGGTCCGGGGCTCGTCGCGGGCCTCGGCCACGGCGGCCTTCTGACCCGCGATCAGCGGTTCCGCTTCCCGCCCTACGCCCGGGAGCTCGACGCTCCCGACGGCTGACGGCTGTCGCGCAGTGTAGATTCCAAAGATGCCCAAGCCGCTCGAGACGTCCATCACGCCAACTCCGCCGACGGGCGCTGCCGCGCTCGCGACGATCGAAGGGATCCAGGACGCATTCTTCGCCCGTGACTATGTGTGCGACCGCTCGCTCGCGACGGCGACGTATCTCGCCCTCCAGCTCGAACGGCCGCTCCTCCTCGAAGGTGAGGCAGGCGTCGGCAAGACGGAGCTCGCGAAGGTTCTCGCGGCGAGTCTCGGGGCGCGCCTGATCCGGCTTCAGTGCTACGAGGGCCTCGACGTCAACGCCGCCGTCTACGAGTGGAACTACCCGCGCCAGATGCTAGAGATCCGGCTGCTGGAGGCTCGCGGCGAGGCGACGTCGGCGAACGCCCACGACATCTTCGGGCCCGATTTCCTCATCCGCCGGCCTCTGTTGCAGGCGCTCGAGGCGGACCCGGCCGAGGAAGCGCCGGTCCTCCTCATCGACGAGATCGACCGCGCCGACGAGGAGTTCGAGGCGTACCTGCTCGAGATCCTGTCCGACTTCCAGGTGACGGTGCCGGAGATCGGCACGATCAAGGCCGACCGGCCGCCGCGGGTCATCCTGACCTCGAACCGCACCCGCGAGGTCCACGATGCGCTGAAGCGACGCTGCCTCTATCACTGGATCGACTACCCGTCGGCCCAGAAGGAGTACGAGATCGTCTCGGCCCGCGTCCCGGAGGCGCCGGAACGGCTCGCCCGGGAGGTTGTCGGCTTCGTCCACCGGCTGCGCGAGGCGGACCTGACGAAAGTGCCCGGCATCGCCGAGACGCTCGACTGGGCCGCCGCCCTCCTGTCGCTCGGTGCCCGCGAGCTGGCGCCGGAGATCGTCGATGAGACCCTCGGTGTCGTCCTGAAATACGAAGAGGACATCCGGCGGGTCCGCGGCGAGACGTCCCGCCGCTATCTCGCCGAGGCGGCCGCGCGGCCCTGACCGGATGGCCATGAGCCACGCTCCCGATCCCGCGATCGTCCGGTCGCCCAACGGCGGCGAGGTCGACGGGCGACGGCTGCTCGCCGAGGCTGTCGGGTTTGGACGCGCGCTGCGAAGGGCCGGCCTGTCCATTGATCTCGGTGCAGCGGTCGACTATGCCCGGGCCCTGACGCTCGTCGATCTCGGCCAGCGCGAGACCGTCCGAGCCGCGGGCGCCGCGGTCTTCGTCCGGCGCCGGGACGATCGCGAGGTCTACGACCGGGTGTTCGATCGCTGGTGGCGGCGCCGCGGCAAACGGCTCCCTGGCGAGGGCCCGCTCAGTCCCGTTCCTTCCGAGGAGGTGCCGCCCGGGGCGGAGGAAACCGATGGCGGGCCTGCCGACCACGAGGAAGCCGACTCTGGCCGGGACGGCACTGTCGACGGCATCCCGATGCCGATGTCCGGCGGAGACGAGTCGATGGACGAGGCCGACATCGACGGCCATGTCGCGGCGCCCGACGCGTACAGCGCCGCCGAGGCGCTCCGCCACCGCGACTTCGACCGGATGACCCCGGCCGAGCTTCGCGACGCCGAGCGGCTCGTCGATCTCCTCGTCCCGCGACTCGAATTGCGGCGGACGCGCCGCTACGAGCTCCACCACCATGGCCGCCTTCTCGCTCCTCGGGCGATGCTCCGGCGTAACCTCGCCACGGGCGGCCAGTTCACCGAATGGGTCTGGAAACGGCCCGTGAAGCGGCCGCGCAAGATCGTCGTCCTGTGCGACATCTCTGGCTCGATGGAGCGTCATTCGCGGCTCCTTCTCCGGTTCGTTCAGGCGCTCTCGGCGTCGTCCGCGGTCAAGACCGAATCGTTCGTGTTCGGGACGAAGCTGACGAGGGTCACGCGGCTCCTGCGCGACCGTGACCGTGACCGCGCGCTTGCGCGCGTCGCCGAGGCGGTCAACGACTGGGCGGGCGGGACGCGGATCGGTGAGTCGTTCCGCGAGTTCAATCTGCGCTGGGCCCGGCGGACGCTGCGGACGAGCGGGATTGTCATCGTCGTGTCGGACGGTTGGGACCGCGGGGATCCGGCGCTCGTCGCGAACGAGACCGCGCGGCTTCGGCGCAACTGCCACAGGCTCGTCTGGCTGAACCCCCTCGCCGGCACGCCTGGCTACGAGCCGCTCGCCGGCGGGATGCGCGCGGCCTACCCGTACATCGACGACTTCCTGCCGGCCGGGACGGTCGCCAGCCTCGAGCGGCTCGGCGAGATCCTCGCCGGCGTCCGATCGAGCGACGTTCGGCGGGGTGGGGAGGCGGCAGCCTCGGCCGATGCCGGCGCGCGCGCCGGAGCGGCGATCCGCGAGCTCTCGCCGCCACGGACGGTTTCCCCGGGCCACGTCCCGGCCACGGAAGCGAGGCCGCTCCGATGAAGGAGCTCTTGCCGACCCTGGAGGCCTGGCGGCGCGAGGGCGAGGGCATCGGCCGGGCGGTCGTCGTCCGGACGTTCGGGTCAGCGCCGCGGCCGGAAGGGGCCGTGCTACTCCGTGCCGACGACGGGCGGATCGCGGGGTCGGTCAGCGGCGGCTGCGTCGAGGGAGCGGCCGCGGAGGAGATCGAGCGCGCGCGCCGCGACGGCCACGCGCGGGTAATCCGCTACGGGATCAGCGACGAGGAGGCCTGGGACGTCGGGCTGGCGTGCGGCGGGACGATCGACGTTCTGATCGAGCCGTTGCTTCCCGCGGCGGTGGAGGCGGGCGCACGCGACCGGAGCATCGCGGTCGCGACGGTGTTGCCGGCGGACGCGCCGCCCCCCGACTTCGGACCGTCGCCGCCGGGCGACGGCGAACCGCCCAGGCCGCCGGTCGTCGTCGCGGCCGATGGCATTGTCGAGGGGTCGCTGGGTTCGTTGGCCGCGGATGCCGCGCTCGTCGCGGCTGTGCGAGAGGCGCTGCTGCGGGGCACGTCGCGGACGGTCGAAATCGAGGGTCGATCCGTCTTCATCGAGGCCTTCCCGGCCCGGCCGCGGCTCGTCGTCGTCGGCGCCGTCGAGGTCGCTCGATCCCTCGTCCGCTTCGCCCGGGAGCTCGGCTACGAGACGATCGTGATCGACGGACGGGCATCGTTCGCGACGCCTGAGCGCTTTCCGCCGGACCAGGTCGATCGGCTGATCGTCGGCTGGCCGGACGAGGTCGCCGACGAGATCGGGCTCGGGCCGGACGATGCCGTCGCCGTCCTGACTCATGACGTCAAGTTCGACGAGCCGGCGATCGTCGAGGCGCTCCGCCGCAACTGCCGCTACGTCGGAGCCGTCGGCAGCCGGAAGACGCAGGGCGATCGGCGCGAGCGGCTCCGTGCAGCCGGGGTGGGGGAGGACGAGCTGGCGCGGCTCCGCGGGCCGGTTGGCCTCGATCTGGGTGGCCGGGCTCCGGCCGAGACCGCCCTTGCGATCATGGCCGAGGTCGTCGCGAACCGTTACGGCGGCAGCGGCGTGCCGATGCGCGAGGCGGTGGTCGGGGCCGCGAGGTGAACGTCGCGGCGATCGTGCTCGCGGCCGGGGCGTCGAGCCGATTCGGCTCGCCGAAGGCCCTCGCGCTCCTCGAGGGACGGCCACTGCTGGAGCACGTCCTCGACGCCGTCCGAACGGCCGGTATCGACGAGATCGTCGTCGTCCTGGGTCACGCGGCGCAGGAGATCGAGGACGGCATCGACTGGCTGTCGGAGCATCGCGTCCGAAATCCCGATCCGCGCCACCTGTCCGGCTCGCTCCAGATTGGCCTCGCGGCCGCGCTCGAGATCGAACCGCCGGTGAAGGCGGTCGTCATCGTCCTCGGCGATCAGCCGCGGACCCGGCCGGAGGTGATCCGGGCGCTGATCGCGGCCGGTCGGTCCGACGACGAGCACCCGGTGGTCATCCCGCACTACGCGGACGGCGGCGGCGCGAACCCCGTCCTGCTGCGATCCGACGGCTTCGGGCTGGTCGACGAGGCGAGCGGCGACCGCGGGCTGGGGCCGATCCTCGCGTCGGATCCGGATCTCGTCCTCGAGGTCCCGGTCCCCGGCTCGAACCCGGACATCGATTCGCCGCGGGACCTGGCCGAGCTCGCCTGGGCCGAGCGGGTCCGCGCCAACCGGGAGCAGGTCGACCGTGTCCGAGAGGTGCCCGACGGGGCCGACTTCTACGCGCCGGTCAGCGGACTCTTCCGGGTCGATCCGGATCGGACCGACGATCCGGTCCTCGACGCGCTGCTGGCGCTCGCGGTCCCGGGCGAGACGTGGCTCGACATCGGGGCGGGGGCGGGACGGTTCGCGTTGCCGCTCGCCCGGGTGGTCGGCGAGGTCGTCGCGATCGAGCCCTCGACGGCGATGCTCGACGCGCTCCGGGAGGTGACGTCGACCCACAAGATCAAGAACGTCCGGCCGCTGGAGGCCCGCTGGCCGATGGACGACCCGCCGGTCGGCGACGTCGCGCTCATGGCCCACGTCGGGTACGACATCGAGGCGATCTGGGGGTTCGTCCGCTCGGCCGAGGCGTCAGCTCGGCGCCTCTGCGTCGCCGTCCTGATGGAGCGACAACCGGCGTCCCTGGCGGATCCGTTCTGGCCGATCGTCCACGGCGAGGCACGTGTCTCGCTGCCGGCCCTGCCGGAGTTTGTCGAGCTGCTCGAGACGGCAGGCCGCTCGCCGACGGTGACGATGACCGAACGCGAGCCCCGCCGCTTCGCGAGCCGCGCCGAGCTCGAGGGATTCCTGCGACGTCAGCTGTGGATCGAGGACGGCGGGGAGAAGGAGCGGCGGTTCAACGCCGCGCTCGACGAGCTGATCGTCGAGGGCTCCGACGCCGGATTCAGCCTCGCGGGCCAGGCCGCGCCACCGATCGGCATCATCAGCTGGGTGCCACCGATCGAAGGAGATACGAGATGACCGATCAACCGCTTGGCGACCGCAACCTGCCGATGCGGCCGATCTGCGGCCACGACACATTCCAGCAGGAGCGGGGCAAGATCGACAGCCAGTGGGGGATGACCGCCCACCAGGTGACCCTGCTCATCTGCCAGAAGTGCTCCTACGTGCTCACGTTCTACGACGGCAACACGATCTTCGACTTCGACTAGCCCGCTGGGACGGCTCGTATTCGCCAGGCTGCTACCTGGGCGGCTGATAAGGGCCCAGGGCCCGATTCCGATCACGTTACCCGCGCCGAGATGCGTGCGATGTGCACGATCCACGCCCCTGAGACCGCACTGATCGCAATCTGGGGCCTTGCGTACCAGTCTGGCGATTACGCGCGGGGTCGGAAGAGGTGGACGTCGGCGCAGTTTCGCTCGCGCTCGGGGTCGTGGCGCTCGGGATCGGCCTGCCTAGCTGACCGCTGCGGCGGCGGGTTGCATCACGGCGAGTCGACCGACGACGGCGTCGACTATGGCGTCGACGTCGCCCTCCGTGGTTGGGGTCGAGATCGCACCCATTCCGCGGGGGCGAGGTGGAATCCGTCGATCAGGAGGCCGAGGAGAGAGGCCCTTCGGGTCAGGACCTCACCCTGATTCCCGCGCAAAGATCTGCTCGATCGTCAGGCCGAACAGGTCGGCCAGCCGGAACGCCAGGGCGAGACTCGGGTTGTACTCGCCGCGCTCGAGGTAGCCGATCGTCTGGGGGTTCACGCCGACGCGCTCGGCCAGTTCCGCCCGGCTGAGGTCGGCCCGCACTCGCAGTTCGGCAATCCGGTTCGGGATCGGCGCCTCTTCAGCCGGCTTTCGGCCGGTCATGCAGCGTCCCCGCCCGCCGCGATCGGTAGCGGAAGCCCAGCATCGGGCGTCTCGTCCTCGCGGTGGGGGAACATCCACGCGTAGGCCACGCTGGGGAGCATGTACAGCACGAGAAAGGTCGGGATGATGATGTCGAGCGCGTCGGCGGCAGCGGCGCGCATCGCGATCATGCTGCCGATGGCCGGGTTGAAGACCAGCAAGCCCGCCGCCACGACCAGAAA
Organism: Chloroflexota bacterium; assembly: GCA_031369845.1. GTDB lineage: Bacteria > Chloroflexota > Limnocylindria > Limnocylindrales > CSP1-4 > CF-46. The sequence continues at coordinate 653 of JANMPL010000536.1, read as the reverse complement.
TCCGAGGAGGAGTGCATGGACGCGCCGATAGACGCTGCCCTGGATTTCCCGCTCGCGCTCGTCGGACTCGTCGCGCGCGACCTGCGGGACCGACCGCTTGTAGAGGTAGAGTGCCGCGGTCGTGGGGACGAGCAGCACCCCGGCCACCGGTTGCAGGAGGGTGAAGAACACCAGCACCGGCTCCCACTGCTGGGACCAGACGAGGCCGAGATCGCCGATCGTCAGCGCCACGAGAACGACCCAGCCGACCGCGAGCAATCGACCGTCCCGCAGCGACCAGAACCGCTCGAAGCTTGTCGGGGGTGACCCTGCGTCGCGGGGCCGCAGGAATCGCCGGGCCAGGGGCGACTGTCGGACGAACGCGACCAGCGCCGCGGCCGCGACGGCGGTCAGGAACCCGATGTTCGCCACGAACGGCCAGGATCCGAACGCCGCGACAAGGTTGGTCATCGCCGTACTCCCGAATGTGAGGCAGCCGGGACGGTCCCGCGGCTGTTGTATTCATACAATAGTCGTGTCGTTGTAGGAATACAACTGCCGCAACGGATCAATGAGGCTCCCATCGTCACGTCAGGCGGCGGATTGTGTGCGTTACTGGTGATCCTGAACAAGCGGGAGCAGCCGAGTGTCCACCGTCACGAACACGATCACGA
>JANMPL010000531.1:0-2047 GCA_031369845.1 Chloroflexota bacterium | reverse complement strand
AGGTGGTACCGAGGAAGGGACTTGAACCCATACGCCCTTGCGGGCACTAGCTCCTGAAGCTAGCGCGTCTGCCAATTTCGCCACCTCGGCGTCGACCCGTCAAACCCGTTGCGATCGGTTCGCACGTGCTCACCGGTCGTTGGCGAGGCGCCATGTTAGCACATCCCAGAATCGATCCGAGGGGTCCCCGACCGGCTGGACGACCACCTCCTCAACGGTATTCCGGGCTACAACAACCTCGTCGGCGAAGGCCACTGGGAGGATGTATTCGCCGGCCGACAGTTGCGTCTGGAGCGCCGCATACGCGGCCTTGCGCGTCTCCGGCGTACCCGGCTTGCGAGCTGCGGACAGCAGCCCGTCAAGTGTCGAATCCTGGAGGCCGATAAGGTTCAGGCCGCCGGTCCGCGTCTGGCTCGACGCGAGCAGCGGGTACAGGTCCGGATCCAGCCCGATCGACATGTCGATGACAGCGGCCGTGAACGTACCTTCCTTGAGGCGCTCCGTGATCGACGATCCCGCCTCGGCCTGGACGAGCGTGACGCTGAAGCCGAGCGCATCCCAGTCGGCCGCGACCCGCTCGGCGACAGCATGGAGCCCCGGGTTCATTTCAGGATCCGGGCTGAGCAGCTCGATCGTGTACGGCGCCGTCGCCTTCGGCGGCCGCCAACGGTCGTCGACCTTCGCCCAGCCGGCCTTCGTGAGCGCCGCCGCGGCAGCGGCCGCGTCATGGGCGACGGGTGGGCTCGCCGCCGAGTCGAACGCCCAGGATGTCGGCGGGATCAGCGAGTTCGCCTGTGTTGCCATGCCGCCATAGGCTCCTGCGACGATCGTCGCACGGTCGAGGCCCCCGAGGAGGGCCTTGCGAACGGCCGGGTCGCGGAACTCGAGGTGAGCGACGCGCTGGTTCAGGAGCACCGCCGTGACGGTCGTCCCGGGCGATCTGAGTGTCCGCACCCCGCTGGCCGCCGCCGCGAGATCGGCTGCCTCGGCGGGAGCCAGGCCGGAGACCACATCGACGTCGCCCGCCTCGAAGGCACGAGTCAGGGCGGCCGCATCGTCGAAGTAGCGGAACTCCATCCGGGAGAGCCGCGGCGCGGCGATCGTTGGCCGCTTCGTCGCCTGAGGGGTCGCCAACGCGTCGGTCGGCGGTGTTGCGGAGGGGCTTGGTGCGGCGCCATCGGGGCCTGGCAGCGTCACCGACGCCGCCGGCGCCAGGATCGCATGGTCGGGGTCGAGCTCGACAACCACGAACGGGCCGGAGCCGATCGGGGCCTGGCCGAGCGGGTCGTCGGCCAGCGACTCGACCGGCACGCCGCTCAAGAGGTGGGCCGGCGCGATCGGCTGGGTCGCCAGCTGGAGGAAGCCGCCGAGCGGCGTGGCGAGGTCGAACCGAACCGTCCGCTCATCGACCGCGGTGGCCGTCACCTCGAGCCATGACCCGGCACCGGGGCCCGTGTAGCCAGGATCGCGAAGGACGTTGATCGTGAAGACCACGTCGTGAGCCGTCACCGGCTCGCCGTCGTGCCAGCGAGCGTCCGGCCGCAGATCGAAGGTCCAGGACTTGCCGGTCTCGTCCGTCGTCCAGCGCGTAGCGAGGTCCGGGATCAGCATGCCACCTGGCCCAAGCTTGACGAGCCCCGAGAACGTCAGGGCGACGAGATCGCGGTCGACCTGCGTGCGCGCTGCGAGCGGGTTGACCGAGACGGGCCGACCGATCGTGCCTTCGCGGTACGGGGCGACGGGCGCGATCGACGGAGGGGCGGACCGCGTCGCTGAGGACGGGCTGAATGCGGGAACCCCCATCGCCACCGCAACCAGCGCGAGGACCACGATGAGGCCGCCGATGACGGCTTGGTCGGTCCGGTTCATGGATCGCGGCGCCGCGGGTCGGGATCGACCGTTGGCTGAACCCGTCCGCGCCTCAGATGACCGGTGCGAAGGCGAAGGAGGCGAGCGAGAACAGCACGAACAGGATGAGCAGGATGATCGTGAACTGCCACAGCCGCCGCTCGACGCCGCGCCGGCTGCGGTAGACGGCGGAGTCGCC
>JANMPL010000526.1:0-3655 GCA_031369845.1 Chloroflexota bacterium | reverse complement strand
GACGCGCTCTCGTGCTCAGCGAAGACCTCCAGCAGCGTTCGCACGATCGCGTCGAACGACACCTCGTAATCAGTCTCGTCGATGTATCGCCACGTTGCGCTGAGCTTCGTCGCCATGATCCGGTCGTCGGTGTCGGGCAGGGTCGTGAACTCGTCGCGCGGAAACCCCGCGAAGGCCGACTTCGCGGTCTTCATCAACGTCAGGTCGGCGATTCCCGCGTCCACCGTGAACTCGTCGCGCGTCGCGGTCACGACAGCCGTCCGCGTCGACGACCGGTCACGCGAGAAGGCGTCGGCCGCGGCACCAACGGCCCCGATCGGTCGCCAGGCGTGCTCCTCGATCGAGACCGTCGCCTGCTCGACCTGCGGGACGTCGACGAAGTGGCGAGCCAGCACGCTCCCGAACGCCTCGACCGCTCCGTTCAGGTGCTCGCGGGCGAACGCGTAGACGGTGTTCTTCATCGTGTCGGTCGCCACGACGAGCGAGTTGTCGCCGTCGACGTAGGAGCTCGCGAAGTCGCCCTCGAGCGAGATCGCGACGGTCAGATCTCGCACGGCATTGCCGTCGGCGCCGCGGACGATCTTGACGAGGCGGATCGCCGACTTGCCGTAGCGGTTGGCGGCGAGTTCGGCGGACGCGGACGCGGGCTCGGGCTCGGTCACGCCGCTCCCTCCTTGGCGCCGCCGGCAAGGACCCGATAGCGATCTCGGGCGATCGCCACGACATCGCCGAGCGCCCGTTGAATCTCGGCGGGCCGTTCGGCGGCAATGGCCGCCTCGAGCACCGGCACGAGCTCCGGCCGCGACCGGCCGGCGACGAAGACGCAGAACCGAAAGCCGAACTTGGCTTCGTAGCGGGCGTTGAGCCGGGCAAGGTCCGCGATCGCCGCGGTTGTCTCGAGGTCGTAGCCCTGCTCGGCGTACGACATGGCCGACACCGAGGCCGGCGGCGCCCCGAGCCGCGGATGAGCGTCGATCAACTCGATTTGCTCGCTCTCGGGCATCGACATGGCGATAGCACGGGCCCGGCGGAACATCTCGTCAGCATCACCGAGCGGTCGCGCGGAGGCGAGTCGCTCCAGAAAGTGTGTTGCGCCTTCGAACAGGGGCGCCACCGCAACGACAAACTCCGCCTTCGGCATCGCGTCCAGGGCCGCGATCTCCATCAGCTGCCTCGGTACGTCGTCATCGAGTACGGCGCGAGGAGCAGCGGGACATGGTAGCTCCGGCCGACGTCGGTAATGGAGAGGTCCACCGCCAGCCGCGAGAAGAACGGGGCGTCATCCTCCTCACCGCCAACGAGGTCGAACTCGAGCCGATACTCCCCCGCCGCGAGCGGTCTCTCGAGGAGGTCGCGGATGCGCCCGTCCGAATCGGTCAGGGCCTGGGTCAGCCGGATCGGTGCGGCGCCGACGTCCAGTCGGTAGAGCGTGACGCGGACGCCTTCCGCGGGCATCCCGCGCTCGGTGTCGAGGACGTGGGTCGAGATCGTCGGTCGCGCCGGCGGGACGGGCACCAGATGGGGCTGTCCGGGGACTTCGGCCAACGCTATCCTCCGATTCATGGCTGATCTAGTGATCCGTGTCGGCGACCTGAACTTTACCGCCCGCTGGGAGCCCGCCGCCCCGCAAACGATCGCGGCGATCCGGAAGCTCCTGCCCCTGGACGCGAAACTCATCCACTGCCGCTGGACCGGCGAGGCGACGTGGATCCCGTTCGGCGACTTCCGGCCGGGCATCGACTACGAGAACCACACGTCGCATCCGGCTCCTGGCGAGCTCGCCATCTATCCGGGTGGCATCAGCGAGTGCGAGATCTTCTTCCCGTATGGAGGGTGCACGACCGCGTCGAAGGTCGGCCAACTCGCCGCGAACCACTTCGCCAGCGTCGAGCCGGACGAGGGCTGGGCCGATCGCCTCCGGGAAATGGGCCGGCGCTGCCTCTGGGAAGGCGCCCAGGACATCTCGATTCGCGAGGCTGAGTGATGGATCCCGGGCTAACCTCTCGCGCCGGGGGGCGGTTTTAGTCGCCTGAGTGCTAGGAACGGGGCCGATTGGCCATCATCGGTCCGGCAGCCCCATGAGAGCGCGTCGCCCGAGAACGATCGGAGGGCCGGTCGGGCTCGCAGAGTGGCCTTGACGCGGTTTCAACAGCGCACGTAGCAACCTGGCGACTAAAGGGGGTTCAACAGAGATACTACCATGTGGTAGTATCTCCGTCGTGGAACGCCAGCGCGACTATCACCTCTCGCTTCTCTTCCATCTCTTCGCCGCGGAGCAGCGCGTCCGAACGCTCGTCACGAGCGCGATGGCCGACTGCGGCCTGCGGCCCGACGAGTACGCGGTCTATAGCGTCCTGTTTGACGAGGGCCCGCACGCCCCGACCGACCTCGCCAGGCGTGTCGGGATGCCCCCGACCACGATGTCGCACTACGTCCGGGCGATGCTCGAACGGGGTCACGTCGAGCGCGAGATCGTCAGGTCGGATCGGCGCTCGTACCGTCTGCGTCTCACGGATTCCGGGTTCGCGGCGCATGCGAAGGCGAGTCGCGCGTTCGCGGAGGCGGATCGCCGATTCATGGCGGCACTCGGAGCCGGCGAACCGGACGCGCTCGATGTCCTCGCATCGATCGGGAAGGCCGCGGATCAAGCGGCGGCGGAACTCGCTGCGGACAGTATGGAGGCGACCGCTTGAGCACTCGGACGATCCGATCGCGTCTGACGGCCCTCGCGTGCGTCGCCGCGATCGGCGTCGCCGCCTGCGGCGGATCGACGGCCAGTCTGTCGCCCAGACCGTCGGCCGCGGTCGCGTCGGCGAGTCCGTCCCGATCGCTCGCTCCCAGTCCGGCCGCGGGCTGGGATCACCCGCCTCGCGGCGATGCCAGCTGCTCGCGGCCCTCCAGTACCCGTCAATCGATCGACCGGGGCGCCTCATCGTCTTGATAGGCCGCCTGACGTTCTCCGCTGCCGGCAACTTCGCGACCGAGGTCGAGGCCAAGACCGGCGCGGTCTTCGTCGGCGAATCGATGGGCAGCAGCCCGAACATGTACGGCGACGTTCGGCGGACGCCGCTGCCGTCGATCGGCCTCGATGTCTACATCGCGTCGATCTACTGGCAGAAGAGCACGCCCGACGACCCCAGGATCACGATCGAGCCCGACGTCGCGGTCCCCTACTCGTCCGACGACTACTTCAACGACCGCGATCCGCAGCTCGAGGCCGCGATCCAAACCCCCGTCGGGCGCTGATCGGCCGTACTCTTCGGCTGTGTCGGCGATCGAGAGCTCAGGGCCCGATCTGTTGATCCTGGGTGGAACCATCGTGACGGCGACCGGGTCGCGACGGGCGGATGTCGCGGTTCGCGCGGGCTCGATCGAGGCGGTGGAGCCCGACCTGTCCGCGCTGACCGCCGGGGCTCGCGAGGTCGTCGGCGCCGACGGGCTGCTCGTCCTGCCCGGCTGCATCGACGTCCACACGCACACGCGGGTCGCGAGCGAGGAAGAGCCGGACCGGTTCTTCCAGGACTCCGTGGCCGCCGCGTTCGGCGGGACGACGACGTTCCTCGCGTTCAACAACCCCGGCACCGGCTCCTCGCCGTCGGCGCATCGGTCGATCCTCGCCGGGATCGACGAGTTCCGCCGGGTGACGGCGTCCGAC
>JANMPL010000483.1:0-2603 GCA_031369845.1 Chloroflexota bacterium | reverse complement strand
GCCAGGGATTCTTCTTCGCGCGTCCCGTCCCGGCCGCTGCGCTCGACGGCCTGCTCGCTGCGCGGCCGCCGGTTGGAACGAAGGACGTCGAGGCGGCGTGACTCCCGGATCCTTGCTGATCCTAGGGGTCTTGATCGGGGGAGCGCTCGGCATCACCGGCATGATCTGGAACGCGATCCACCTTGTCCGTCTTGGTCGTGCCTCCGTTCCGGCCATGCGCCTTTATCTGGTGGGGCTCGCGATCATGCCGGTCGCCGGAGGCCTCGCCGCATTGTTGCTCGCGCAGCGCCAGCCGTTCCTACTTGTCGTCGCGGAAGGGTTCCTCGCAATCGGCGTGGCGGGGATCGCGATTGCACCGCGGACGGCTTCATCATCCCGGTCCCGTTCGGCGCCCAGCAGCAGGCCGTTGACGCTCCTCCGCGCCCCGCCGTACAATCCCGACGAAATCACTCGGGATTGAGGACCGTTCCCTGACCCACACGACAACCCGTCCGGCATTCCACGGCAGCGGCGCCGTCTCGTTCTCGACGAAGGGCGAGTACGGCGTCCGGCTGATGGTTCAGCTCGGTCGGCATTTCGGCCAGGGACCTGCGTCCCTCGCGGAGATCGCGGCAGAGGAAGACCTCCCGCGTGCGTACCTCGAGCAGCTCGTGATGAGCCTCCGCGACGCCGGCCTTGTCATTTCGACCAGAGGTGCCCACGGCGGCTACGAGCTCGCACGCGACCCCGCTCAGATCCGGATGGGCGAGATCCTCCGCGCCCTCGAGGGCCCGATCGCCCCGATGGTGTGCGCCTCCGACGACCCCGAGCACGCGACGGTTTGCGATCGCTCGTCCCGCTGCTCGGTCAACGTCCTGTGGGTTCGCGTCCGCGACGCGGTCACGGGTGCCCTCGACGGCATGACCCTCGCCGACCTCGTCCCGCTGCCCGGCGCTCCCACCAACCTAACAACCACCTCCCTGACTGGAGCCCTGACCCCCTCGTGACCGATCACACTGCCGACTCCGACACCCTCGTCATCCGCGGCCTCCGGGTCGCCCCGATCGCCAGCCTCGAGACCGAGATCCTCCAGGGGATCGACCTCGAGGTCGGCAAAGGGGAGGTCCACGCGATCATGGGCCCGAACGGGTCGGGCAAGACGACCCTCGCCTATGCCCTCATGGGCCACCCGTCGTACAAGGTGACCGGCGGCGAGATCCTGTGGAAGGGCCGCGACATCCTCAAGCTCAGCCCGGACAAGCGCTCGCGACTCGGGATGTTCCTCGCCTTCCAGTACCCGACCGCGATCCCCGGCCTCAGCGTCGCGAGCGTCATCCGCTCGGCACTGAATGCGAAGCTCCAGGGCGTCGACAAGACGAGCGATGTCGACCCGACCGACCCGATGAAGGGCGGGATCAGCATGCGCGACTTCCGCAACAAGATGCGGGAGAAGATGGCCCTGCTCCAGGTCGACGAGGGCTTCGCCAGCCGATACGTCAACGAGGGCTTCTCGGGCGGCGAGAAGAAGCGGCTCGAGATGCTCCAGATGGCCGTGCTGGAGCCGGAGATGGCGATCCTCGACGAGACCGACTCGGGGCTCGACATCGACGCCCTCCGGATCGTGGCCGAGGGCGTCAACGCGATGCTCAACCCGAACCTAGGCGTGCTGCTCATCACCCACTACCAGCGCATGCTGAACTACATCACCCCGGATCAGGTACACGTCCTCGCCCAGGGCCGGATCGTCAAGAGCGGTGGCAAGGACCTCGCCCTGCGGCTCGAGGACGAGGGTTACGGCCCGATCCTGCGCGAGGCCGGTCTCGCCCCGGACGTCCCCGATGAGGCCCTGCTCGTCCCCCAGGCACCCGCCGGCGCCGAGCACCAGCCCGTGGAGGCCGCCCGCTAGTCGGGCGAGACCGACCGATGGCCATCGAAGCAGACGCCCCGGCATCGGCCGCCTTCGACCCCCACGTCGTCCGTCGGGACTTCCCGATTCTCGACGAGGTCATCAACGGCCACAAGCTCGTCTACCTGGACTCGGCGTCGACGTCGCAGAAGCCGCGGGTCGTCATCGACGCCGTCGATCGCTATTACCGCGAGTACAACGCGAACGTCCATCGCGGGATCTACACGATCGGTGAGAAGGCGACGGCCGAGTACGAGCGCGCGCGCGCCAAGGTCGGCCGGTTCATCAACGCGCCCGACAGCCACGAGATCGTCTTCACCCGAAACGCGACCGAGGCGATCAACCTCGTCGCCTATTCGTGGGGCCGGCGGAACATCAATCGCGGCGACGTCATCGTCCTGACCGAGATGGAGCACCACGCCAACCTCGTCCCGTGGCAGCTCCTCGTCCAGGAGCGCGACGGCGATCTCGAATTCATCCCGATCACGGACGACGGCATCCTTCGCCTTGACGTCCTCGAGGTGCTTCTCCGCCTGAAGCCCAAGCTGGTCGCATTCACCCACGTCTCGAACACGCTGGGCACGATCAACCCCGTCCGCGAGATGGTCGAGATGGCCCATGCCGCGGGCGCGCTCGTCCTCGTCGACGGCGCCCAGGCCGTGCCCCACGTGCCGGTCGACGTCCAGGCGCTCGGCGCCGACTTCTACGCGTTCTCCGG
>JANMPL010000467.1:0-11784 GCA_031369845.1 Chloroflexota bacterium | reverse complement strand
TCGTGATTTCGGGTCCGGCGGGCGTCGGGAAGTCGACGACGGCCCTCGAGGTCTCACACCAGCTGCAGGCCGCCGATGCCGACCACGTCCTGATCGACACCGACGAACTCGAGCGGATCTATCCGGTGCCTGATGATCTGTCGGACGTGACGGAGCGCAATCTCGCCGCCATGTGGGGAACGTTCGCGGCACGAGGGGCCCGTCGGCTGATCCTCGTCGGGTCTATCTCGATCGCATCTCCGAGCTCGACTGGGTCCGGCGGGCGATCCCGGACGCGTCGATTACCTGCGGTCGTCTCGCTGCTTCGGGCGCGACCCTGGCCGATCGCGTGAGCCGTCGGGAGATCGGTTCGGGCCGGGATGACCAGCTGGAGCGGACCCGCCGCCAGGTCGCACGGATCGACGCCGAGCGGCGGGAAGGCGTCGCAGTCGTCGTGACCAATGACCTCGCGGTCGAGGACCTCGCGCGGCAGATCCTCGCGATCTGGCCGGCGGCGACCTAGGGCACGAGCTCGAGGCGCTTCTCGGTCGCGGCCTCGACAGCGTTCCTGGAGAACGGCAAGGGCACGGTTGTCCCTGATGCCCACTCGTCGATGAGGTCGCCATAGTGGCCGTCGAAGGGGTTGCCGCTCTGACCTGTGGTCTGGACGATCCGCGCGCCGTCGAGGTCGGTCATGTCGATCGTAAATCGGTACGAGGGCAGGTTTGTGACCTCGAAGACACCGACGAAGTTGACCGGCTCGTAGTCGGGGTCGTACGGGTTCGGATACGCCCGGCTCGGTCGGTAGTAGTTGTTGACGACCGCGCCGGCAGCCCCGGAGACCGGGATCGGGCCCTTGTTGAAGTACCACTCGAGCGGCCCGATGCCGCTCGAGCCGAGCGTCTGCTCGCGGAATGTGGCCTGGTGCAGCCGCCCCCACGTCCAGTCCTTCGGGTCGCCGAGGTTGGTTCGCAGGTCCGCCCCGGCGGCGTCGAGCGCAGCGGCGATCACATCGGGCGCGGTCTCCTTCCGGCCGGCCGTCGCGGCGTCGTCCCACCACTTCGACGTTGGGTCGTCGAGCAGCGCGATCATCGCCTGCCACGAGGCGCCGCCGCCGACGTATTCCCGGGCCAGCGGGCCGAGCTCATCGTCGAACAGCCCGCGCATGAGGTGGTACTCCGTCGCGAGGTAGGCTGCCGTCCCGCTGCTGTCGGTCGTCGCGAGCCCGTCCCACGACCCGATCTGTTCCAAGACGAGGCGGCCATCGGGCGTGGCCGGCTGGATGCCCTCGAAATGCGGCTTCACGAGGTCGGCCCGAAGGACCCGGAGGTCCATCTGGATCTCGGCCATCTCGGCGGCCGACACACCGCCGTCGCTCTGGGCGGCCAGATCCAGCAGCTCGATGATCCGTTTCGCCCGGTAGCCCGGATCCCATTCGGAGGCAACGAAGTAGGGATACCCGTCGTCAACGGCGGCATTGTTCGCGCTCACGATCATTCCGCCCGGCGGGTCGAGCTGCGAGGGCAGCTTGTCGAACGGGATGCGGTCCTTCCATTCGTGCTTGCCGTCGCTGCCGGACCGGATCCGGGCGCCTCGATCCGAGGGATCGGCGCGGATCGGGACGTAGCCCGGGAAGACATAGCCGATGTGGCCGTCGACGTCCGCGTAGACGAAGTTCTGGGCCGGCGCTCCGTAGGTCTCGAACGCGGCGCGGAACTCCTCGAAGGTCCCGGTCGTGTTGATCTTGAAAATCGAGTCCAGTGTGCCGTCGACCGCCGCGGTCGCCGTCCAGGCGAGGGCCAGCGGCGGGGCCTCCTCGAGCCTCGGATCCACGTCGTTGAGGATGGGTCCGTGGCGCGTCTCGCGGACCTCGAGCGCGACGTCATCGCCGCCGGCGACCTTGATCGTCTCCTCGCGGACGGTGAACGGGATCGACTGGCCGCGGAACAGGTAGTTGTCCTTGTTGGCCGGGTCGATCTTCTCGACGAACAGGTCCTGGACGTCAGGATCGACGTTCGTCGCGCCCCACGCGATGCGGGCGTTGTGGCCGAGGACGATCCCCGGCACGCCCGGGAACGAGACGCCGACGACGTCAAAGGGGCAGGCCTTCGTGACCTTCCGGCAGTGGAGCCCGTTCATGAACCACACCGACGGCATCGAGATGCCGAGATGTGGGTCGTTGGCAAGGAGGGCGCCGCCGCTGGAGCTCTTCGTCGGCGCCACGACCCAGTTGTTCGAACCGATCTGGTGATCGCTCGCGATACCTTCGCCGCCGTCGAGCCCGGCCAGGCGAAGGAACCCGTCGTCGATCGAGGCGACGTCGCGCCACGCTGCGGCCTGGGCGGGCGTGAGGAGCGGGGCGCCGCCCCGGCCTGACTCCGTGCCGGTGTCCCAGGACGGGCGGCCTGTCGTCGCCGCGGCGCTCGGCGTGATGACCGGCATGTCCTGTCGGTAGGCTGGGAACAGCTCATCGGTCAGGGCCGGATCGCCGAGCTTCTCGTCGGCCAGCATCCGGAAGACCTCGGTCTGGAAATTGCCGCCAAGTTGCCAGCTCTGGACCTTCTGCCAGGCGACCGAGTCGAGCGCGGTCCATGGCTCCAAGGGATAGCCGCCGACCCCGCCCGTGCCGCTCTGGACTGCCGTCACGACGAACGCCAGCCCGAGGTTGCTCTGGCCATGACTGTCGATGAACGCATTCACGCCGTCGGTGTAGGCATCCACCGCCGCCCGCGTCCCCTTCGACATCGCATCGAGGTCCCGCTGCGCGGCTTGACGCCAGCCGAGCGTGCGGATGAATCGATCCTGGTCCAGCGTGCTCTTGCCGAACAGCTCTGACAGGCGGCCGGCCGAGATGTGGCGCCAGACCTCCAACTGCCACAGTCGCTCCTGGGCATGGACGTAGCCCTGGGCAAGGAACAGGTCGTGCGGATCCTCGCCGAGGATCCGGACGATGCCCGCCTCGTCCCGCAGGACCGTCACCGACGAGTTGAGACCGTCGACCTCGAGCGCGCCGTCGGTCTGCGGCAGCGCCCGGAACGTCACGACCCCGACGATCCCGGTCAACGCACCCGCGACGATGACGAGCACAAGAATCAGGATCCGGACGAGCCGCCTGACGATGCCCACCGCGTCAGTCTGCCGGACCGATGGACGCGGTGTCAGCCAGAACGGTCCCAAGCCCGGCGTCGGCCGCCCGACGAACAATCGCGTCGGCGAACATGAGGTCGGCCAGGCCGACCCCGAGATGCGTCACGACGACCCGGCCAGCCGGCGGTCGGGCCATGCCCCCGACGATCGCCTCGCCGAGCGTCGCCACGGGATCCGGGTAGCCGTCGAAGAGACCGGCGTCTCGATTGGCGAGGAACTGTTCACGCTGGTCGACGAGGAACAGCGCGGCGTCGCGGGCGACCTCCGCAGCGCAGTACGTCGCATAGTCGACGGGCACGACGAGGGCGTTCGGAGTCAGCCAGGCGTTGGTCATGACCTGGCGGATCGGCCCGAACGCGGCCGCCGTGACGACAATGTCGGCCGCCGCGACCGCGTCACGTGCCGCAGACGCCCCCTCGGCCGAGGCGATGCCTGGCGTCGCGCGGGCCTCCTCGGCCAGCGCATCGGCGCGGTCAGAGTGGCGGTCGAAGATCAGCAGCTCCGCCCCGTTGAGGACTCGCCCGAGCACCGCGAGATGGCTGCGACCTTGCGCCCCTGCTCCGATGAGCGCCACGACGGGTCGTCGGTGCTCGAGGCGAGGCGCGAATCGCGAGATCGCGACGCCGGTAACAGCCGCCGTCCGTTCGGCGGTGATCGGGCCAGCGTCGAGGATCGCCGTGGGTACCCCGGTCGCCGGGTCGGTAAGCAGGACGAGGCCATGGAGGGCAGGCAGGCCGCGCGAGCGGTTCGCCGGAAACCCGGCGATCCATTTCATCCCGATGAGGTCGTTGCCCCCATCCGGATCGGCACCACGAAGGTGGGCGGGCATCGCGTGGGCGAACGATCCCTCCGGCCGAGGGTGGACAGCGATCTTCGGCGGCAGCTCGGCGTCGGCGACGAGGGCGACCATCGTCCGCTCGGCCAGCTCCAGGCGCTCGTCGACTGGCGGCATAGCGGCCGTCACCTCGCTCGCCGAGAGATAGCGGAGAACGGGCCGATCGGGGGCGGACATCACGACGAGTCTAGCGGCGGGTACGATTGGGCCCATGTCCCCGGAGACGCTCCAGAGCCTCGAAAACCTCAAGCTGGAGCGCGACGCGATCCTCCTTTACGACGCGCTCGCCATGATCGAGAAGGAACCGAGTCGCGCGGCCGCGTTCCGCCGGATCGCCGCCAACGAGCGCCGTCACGCCGACATCTGGGCCCGCAAACTCGAGGAGCGCGGCGCCGAGGTGCCCGCCGCCCCGACCCGTCCGCGGATGCGGGTCGCGGTGATCCTGCTGCTAGCTCGCCTGTTCGGGACGCGAGCCGTCTCCGATCTCGTGACCGCCCTCGAAGGCGACGAGGAGGACATCTACGAGAGCCAATCCTCGCCCGAGGTGGCCGACATCGCCGCCGACGAGCGGGAGCACGCCGAGATCTGGCGGCAGCTGAAGACCGGCGAGAAGACCCTGAGCCCGACGGAGGACATCGCGGCTCGCGAGCGGTGGCACCGGTCGGGCCGCTCTGGGCTGCTCCGGGCCATGATCTTCGGGGTGAGCGACGGACTCGTCAGCAACCTCGCGCTCGTCATGGGCGTGGCCGGGGCGGCGGGCGACCAGGGCCGCTTCGTCCTGCTCGCCGGGATCGCCGGCCTCGTCGCCGGCGCGTTCAGTATGGCGGCCGGCGAGTACATCTCGATGCAGTCGCAACGCGAGCTATTCGAGCGCCAGATCGAGCTCGAGCGTGCGGAGCTCGAGGCCATGCCCGAGGAGGAGCAGGCCGAGATGGCGGCCCTGTATCGGGCGAAGGGCTTCTTGCCGCAGGAGGCCGAGGCGATCGCGGCCCGGCTCTTCGAGAATCCGGAGCGGGCCCTCGACACGCTCGTTCGCGAGGAGCTCGGGCTCGATCCTGACGAGCTCGGCTCCCCGGTGGGCGCGGCGACGGGATCGTTCGTGGCCTTCGCGTTCGGGGCGGGCGTGCCGGTCCTGCCATACGTGTTCGCGACCGGCGGTGGGGCGTTCACCGTGAGCCTCCTTCTCAGCCTTGCAGCGCTGTTCGCCGTCGGGGCGGGCGTCAGCTTGCTCACGGGTCGCGGGACGCTCTTTTCCGGAGCGCGGCAGGTGGTGATCGGTGCCGTCGCCGCCGGCGTGACGTACATCGTCGGATCGGTCGTCGGCGTCGCGGTCGCGTGAGGGAGATGGACTCCCACGAGCGCCTCCGGGCCGCGGGACTGGAGCCAGGCAGCTGGTCAAATGGCCCGAATGATCGTTATGCGGCCCACGACCACGGCTATGACAAGGTGATCGTCGTCGCGTCGGGCTCGATCACGTTCGGGCTGCCGGACCGGTCCGAGAGCGTCGAGCTACGTACCGGCGACCGGCTCGACCTGCCGGCGCGGACCTCGCACGATGCCGTCGTCGGCCCGGACGGCGTCAGCTGTCTCGAGGCCCACCTCCCGGCGGGATCGCTCGCCGGAGTAGAGCGCAGAGCCGCCGGGACCTGGTGACTCTGCCCTCGAGCGGAGAATCGACAAGGCCCCGGGTCGCCGGGGCCTTGTGGGTTAGGCTTGTCGAGACGTTCGGACTAGCGAATGCCGTAGCGCATCCACAGTCGGACGTCGTCTCGAGGATCGGCAGGCCGCGGATCCTCACTGCCCAGCATGATGCTGAGAACTGAGAACAGCGCCAGGAAGCCGAAACCGATTGCAATCATCGGGGCACCTCCGCTGCGTGGTCGCCGTGGACATGATGCCCGTTCGCTGTTTGCGAGGATCGACAACCGAACTAGTGAGCCTATGCTACCTAATGGATCGAGCATGGTCAACCGATCTACCTTATGAAGTGGTACTAGATGACCGTAGCTGATCGACTCAGTACGAATGACGCCAAGATCCTCGAGATCCTCCAGCGGGACGGCCGGCGGCCCTACGCGGACCTCGGTGCGGAGGTCGGCATGAGCGGCCCGTCGGCCCACGAGCGCGTCAAGAAGCTCGAGGCACGGGGCGCGATCCGGGGTTACGCGGCGATCGTCGATCCGGGTGCGGTCGGGCTGGGCATCCTCGCGTTCACCTGGATCACCCAGGCACCTGGCACGGCCGCCACCCATCTCACCGACGATCTCGCGGCGATCCCCGAGATCGAGGAGTGCCATCACATCACCGGCGAGGCCGACTACCTGATCAAGGTCCGAGCCCGCGACACCCACGATCTCGAGCGGATCCTGCGGCAGGTCCAGGCAACCCGGCACGTCTTCACGACCGAAACGGACGTCGTCTTCTCGAGCGGCTTCGAACGACGGCCCTTGCGGCTGCCGATCGAAACCGACGAGGCCGGTGGCGCGTAATCGATGACAGGCGACCGTCACGCCCCCGGCGACGAAGCCGCCCTCGTCCGCGAGGTTGCGGCAGGTTCGCAGGACGCGCTGGCCGCTCTGTATGACCGGCACGTCGACGCGGTGTTCGCGGCGTCAATCCGGTTGACATCCGATCGGCAGGTCGCCGAAGAAGTGGTACAGGAGACCTTTCTCGCGCTCTGGAACCGAGCGGAGCTGTTCAACCCGGGGATCGGTTCCCTCGCTGCATGGCTCCACACGATCGCGCGCAACCGGACGGTGGACCGCCTCCGGGCGGCCGGCCGACGCCCGAATCTCGTTCCGCTTTCGTCTGCGAGCGGCGCTGACGAAAGCGACACGACGGCCCTCGAGCGGATCGTCGCGGCGGGCAACGTGCTTGGCGGGGCAGATCTCGGACAGGGTCCCGAGGGCGAGCTGGCCGCGTCGGAGCTCAGGGACGTGATCAGGGGAGCGCTGGCCGAACTGCCGGAGCACGAACGGATGGCCCTCGTTCTCGCGTACAGCGCGGAGCTTACGCAATCTGAGATCGCCGAACGGCTGGGCTGGCCGCTCGGAACGGTGAAGACACGGACGCGGCGAGCACTGCTGCGACTGCGCGAGGTACTGGCCGAGGAGCTCGGCCCTGGGGCGGGATTGGCACCGGTCGGCGTTCCGGCCGGCGATCGTCGGGATCGGTGACGGGAGACGATGGAACACGCTGAGGCGCGCGAGCTCCTCGAAATTGCGGCAGTCGAACCGGGCGGGTTCGACCGACTGGGGGCGGGCGACACACCCGACGCAGCGGCCCTGGCCGGCCACATCGCCGGCTGCGACGAGTGCGCTGCGGAGCTGGAACGCCTGCGCCGAGCCGCGGCCGTCATCCGCGATGCCGTACGCACGACCCCGCCTGCTGACCTCCGAGACCGGACCCTCGCCTACGTCGCCACCGTCGGGCGGCCACGCGGCGCCGGCGCGACGTCCAGCGTTCCGGACCGGACCGACGTCCGCGATGCTCGTCGGGCGGTAGGTGGCGGCCGGCTGTGGGCGCTCGCAGCGGCGGCCGCGGTCGTCGTCGCGATCGGTGGCACCTCGATCTTCGTCGCCCAATCTCGCGATTCGCTGATCGAGACCCAGGCGAGGCAGATCGACGCCCTCGCGAAGGTGGCGACATGGAGCCTCCGAATCGACGGCGAACCCGACGCGAAATACGTCGAGCTCGAGGGCACCGGAACGGCCGACACGGGCGTGAACGGGACGCTCGCCTTCTCGCCGAGCACGAAGGAGCTCGTCGTCCTGGCGCAGGGACTCCCACAACCGGCCGCCGGGATGCAGTACCGTTGCTGGGTCGAAATCGACGGCGGCCGGAGGCGCATCGGGCAGATGTTCTTTGGGGGTGACGTGGCGTACTGGGTCGGCCCCGTGGATGAGATTACGGGGGTGGGGCCTGGAACGCGGTTCGGCGTCTCGCTCGTGCCGGCCGAGGGCGATTCGGTTGCCACCGATCCAATCCTCGAGGGCGAGCTGTAGATGGCGTTCGCGCCGCCCTCCCGAACCGGCGGTGACTCCCGTCTGACCGACGGCGAACGGGAGCCTCCACCAGGCGCCGACGAAGACCGTCCGGAGCCCGGCGACACGGCCGAACGACGCGATGCAGCGGCCGCCGCCACCGTAGCCGCAATCTTCGACGAGATTGCCCCCGTTTACGATCGACTTGGATCGATCCTCTCGCTCGGACTCGAGCGGCGGTGGAGGAATGCCGTCGTCGAGACGTCCGGCATCAGGCCAGGTGACGCGGCGATCGACGTCGCTGCTGGCACGGGCAAGCTGGCTGCCGTTCTGGCCGATCGGGTCGGGCCGTTCGGTCGCGTCGTGGCGGTGGATCTGTCCCCGCGGATGGTCGAGCGCGGCACGGCCAATACCCGCGACCTCGTCCAGCTCGAATTCATGCTCGGCGACGCCCTCGCCCTGCCCTTCGAGGACGCCCGCTTCGACGCCGCCACGATCGCCTTTGGTCTTGGCACGTTGCCGGATCTGGCCGGTGGCCTCCGGGAGCTGCGCCGGGTCGTGCGCCCCGGCGGCCGTGTCGTCTGCCTCGAGCCGACGATGCCGTGGCCGCGGTGGTGGGGCCGCATCTACCATCGGACAGCCCGCCGGATGGCGCCGCTGGCGGTCTCGGTCGCCGGAAGGCGCGAGGCCTATCGCCGCCTGACGAGGCTCGTCCAGAACGTTCCCGACGCCGAGACGCTCGCCGATCTCATGCGCGCCGCCGGTCTCGTCGACGTTGCCCACCGCCGGCTTGGGCTCGGGGCGGTCGCGCTCCACGTCGGGACCGCTCCGGAGCGTTGAGTCGCCGAGCCGCGCTGCCTCGGCCGCCGTGTAGTCCGAAATCGAACGTCGTGCGAACTCACTCTCATCCCGCCCGATGATCCGAAAGCGGATTCCGAAGTCGGACGATCGTCGCGGACAGAGGTGATTTCCAGTGGCGTTCGATTTCGGATTTTGTTGGCGGCCTAAACGTCCTCTTCGACTCGGCGCCCGGGACGTGGCGCCACGGTGTCCGGCGTGACCGCATCCAGCTTCACCGGGTCAGGTTCGACGATTTCGTATGCGACCGCCCCACGGCCCGGCTCGGTCGGGTCGTCCGGAGGAGGCGCGGCGAGGTACTCGCGGTGAAGGCGGAGGATCTCCTCGACTTGCTCTGGAGGGATCTGCCGGCCGGCACCCGAGACCAGCGACGAGATCCAGCGAGCCTCGCCGCGCTGCTCTTCCTCCGTCTCGTCGATGTCGCGCCGAACCGATTCCGACATCACGAGCCACGTCAGCGCCGCCCCGACAACCAGGCCGACGATGAGCAGCCACCAGTTGAACTCGGCGTTCATCAGGCGGCCGCCGAGTCAGGACGACGGGAGAAGGTCATGCGCGGGCCAGTATAGGCAGTGAAACGCGGCGGGTCCGACGGCCGGCCCGTACACTCGGGCCGACATGATCGACATCACGCCCGACCCCATCGCCTTCACGATCGGCTCGTTCCCGGTTCACTGGTACGGGATCTGCTACGCCGTCGGGCTGGCGGCGGTCTACCTCGTCCTCGTCCGCGAGGCGCGCCGGCACGGGCAGAACCCCGAGTACGTCGGGAACGCCATGGTGATCGTCGCGATTGCGGCCCTTATCGGCGGGCGCCTCTACCACGTCGTCGATCAGTGGGCGATCTACCAGTCCGACCCGATCACGGCAATTTTGCCGATCATGCGGCAGGCGGACGGCTCGTACGCCTTCGCCGGGTTCTCGGGTCTGGGTGTCCCCGGCGGCATCGTCACCGGGACCCTTGCCGGGTGGTACCTCACCCGCCGCTGGAAGGTCGACTTCGCGACGTGGGCCGACATCGTCGCGCCGGGCCTGTTCGTCATGCAGGCGATCGGGCGGATCGGGAACTTCTTCAACCAGGAGCTGTACGGGCCACCGACGTCGCTGCCATGGGGTTTCGCGATCGATTGCGCTCACCGGATCGCGGCCTACCCGTGCGAGACGTTCCCGCTGGCCACGACCCATTTCCATCCGCTCTTCCTGTACGAATCGCTATCGGGCCTCGTCGGCGCCGCCGTCCTGCTGTGGCTGGCCCGCCGGCACGCCTCGCGACTGGTCCCTGGCGACCTCCTCCTGATCTTCTTCGTCTGGTACGGCACGACCCGCTTCCTGCTCGAGTTCCTGCGCAGCGGCAACTGGACGTTCTTCGGCATCCCGACGGCCCAGATCGTCTCGGCCGGTTTCGTCGTCGTCGGCCTGGTGCTGCTGTGGTACCGCCACGGCCGCGGGCGACCGGCGCCGACTGCCGACGATCCGACCCCTGCCGGGCCGGCCGAGCCGAACGACGCGGGGGCGTCTCCCGATCGACCCGCGGGCGAGCCTGGGACGCCGGCCGCCTGAGTGGACACTGAGGGCAACGCCCAGCCTACCGGGCGACGGCGCAGGCCCCCGCCGGGCCGGATCTCGCCCCAGGCGCTCGCCGACGCCCGTGGCGGCGCCCTCGAAGGTCTTCAATGGCTCGGTCGGACGCCGGAGGCGCGGGCCTCGATCTTCTATCGGTTGGTCCGGCTGTTCGCCCGTGCCGTGATCTTCGGGCTGCTCCGGTTCCGGATCGCGACATCCGGCCAGGAGCACCTTCCGAGCGGCGGCTATTTCATTGTCGGCGCCGCCCATCGAGGCTGGATGGACCCGTTTCTCGTGGTCCACGCCCTGCCGACCGAGCCGCGGGTCTGGTTCCTCGGGAGCGGCCCATCAACGTTCACTTCGCGCTGGCGCGAATGGCTCGTCCACCGACTCGGCGGGCTCCTGCCCGTGTGGCGCGGCGGGATCGGGATCGAACAGCACGTGGCATCGGCGCGGGCAGTAACGGGGAATGGCGCCGTCTTCGCCCAGATGCCCGAGGGCACGGTCAGCGGGCCGGCCGGGCGAATCGGGCCGTTCCGGGTCGGTTGGGCGCTCATCGCGCTGCGGATCGGCGCCCCGATCGTGCCCTTGGCGATGGCCGGCACCGAGGAGCTCTATCTGGGCAAGCGAATGGCATCGCGGATCCTGCCGGCGACGTCCGTCGAGGAGTTGCTCGGCGGCGGATGGGACGGTGTCCTCCCGGCGGAGGGATCGCGCGAAGAGCTCGACCTTGCCCGCCGGCTGACCGACGCGCTCGCCGCCCGGCTCAGGCCGGTCGTCGAGGAGCTGCATCCGGGGACCGTGGATCCGCCTTCGCACCCTCGGCGACTTCGGCGGCGTCTCACGTGGCTGCTGCTCCGGGCGGGCCGGCTCGACCGGGACGGCTGATCCCACGTCGACCCGCGGACCGCGCCGGGCAGGGATGCCCGCCTATACTCGGCCGCGATGCCGTACGCCGAATCAATCCTCGATCTCGTCGGCCAAACGCCGCTCGTTCGCCTCACCCGGGTCACGCGCGAGCTCGGCCCAAGTGAGCGTCAACCGCTGATCCTGGCCAAGCTCGAGATGTTCAATCCGGGAGGCTCCGTCAAGGACCGGATCGGCCTGCCGATGATCGAGGCGGCCGAGCGGGACGGCAAGCTGAGGCCCGGCGGCACGATCATCGAGCCGACTTCCGGCAACACGGGTCACGGGCTCGCGATCGCCGCGGCACTCAAGGGTTATCGCTGCATCTTCGTCATGGCCGACAAGCAGTCGTCGGAGAAACAGGCGCTGCTTCGGGCATACGGCGCCGAGGTCGTCCTCTGTCCGACGAACGTCGCCCCGGAGTCGCCGGAGTCGTACTACTCCGTGGCGGCCCGGCTCGCCCGCGACATCCCGGGCGCGTTCAAGCCGGACCAGTACTGGAACCCGGAGAAC
>JANMPL010000439.1:0-5312 GCA_031369845.1 Chloroflexota bacterium | reverse complement strand
CGGGATCGTGACGTAGGAGACGGCGGCGATCGCGGCCGTTGCCCCAAAGGCGATCGCGAGCGATCGCCACTCGCCGCGGACGGCGAACCAGAGCAGGCCGATGCCGGGCGTGATCTTCGTCAACAGGACGAGCGCCCAGGTGGCCGGCCAGCGGAACCCGACGACGATCGCCACGGCGAGCAGGAGCGAGACGTTGCCGCCCGCGACCTCCATCGCGGTGAACGGGAAGAGGAGCCCTGCCGCGAACAGCCGCGGCCCCGTGAGGAATCGGACGGCCCCGATGAGCAACGCCGTCCAGACCGCCATGAAGGCCTGCCACGGCAGTGCCGTCAACGGCGAGACGAGCTGGAGGAAGGCGGGCGAGTAGACGTAGGCGATCGGGTCATTCCAGGACGAGTGGAGGTACGGGTCGGCCAACGTCGCCTGGTAATAGCAGCGGGCGTCCTGGCCGGTCCCCCAGAGCCGGCCCGACGGCTCGGCAAACGCGACGACGAGCCCCCACAGCAGCAGGGCGACAACGAGTCCGACGAAGGGCGGCGTCTCCAGGTCCGACAGGCGGAACCGTCGGAGCCGCTCTCGGACACCCGTGGCGAGCGAGGCCTGCGCAAGATCCGACATCGGCCCGATTATGGCGGGCGGGCACGCCCGATCGATCAGGTCGGGCGGCGTCGCGTGACCACCAACGCACCGCCGGCGAGGAACACGAGGCCGATGACGACTTCGATCGCTGCCTCGCGGGCCTCGACGAGCCGATAGCGATCGCCCGGAATGAGGAGCGAGACGCTCGGATATTTCTGCCCAAACTCGCCCTCGAAGGCCGCGGGGTCGAAGATAAGGATCTCCTCGACCGTCATCAATCGGCCGTCCGGCAGCTCGAACCTGCTGTCGAGGTAGAGGTCGGCGTCGCTGATGTAGTTGTCCCCGTCCTGCCGCTGGATCACCGCCTCCGGGAGCATCAGCTGCCGATGAACGAGGCCGACCGCGACGATCGTCAGCATGCCGAGGATCAGGCTGAGGAGGAACGTCGGCACCGCCCGCCCGAAGAGCGCGCCGACGGCGACCGCGGTCGAGGCCAGGAGGAACGCTTGGGTCGCGAGGAGCACGCCTCGGAATCGGAAGCCGATGAACGACGCGCTGAGGTCGGCTTGTGGGCTGAGCGCATGTGTCAGGTGATCCGCCGCGGCGCCGACGGCAAAGCTCACGGCCAGGAGCAGGACGACCATCGGCACGACGCGGTGGAGGAACCAGCGAAGGCGCGATGGAGACAACGACCAGGCGAGGGACGTCGTCCCGCGCTCGATCTCGCGGGCCACGATCGGGCCGCCGATCAGCAGGCCGGCGATGATCGGGAAGAGCGTTGTCAGCAGCGAGATCGGACTCGCCAGGCTCGCGATCTTGTTGAACGCCTCGAAGGCGGCCACGCACGAGGCAGGCAGCTCGCCGGTCTCGAACGACGGCTGGCAATCCGGCGGTAGCCCGACGTTCGCCAGGGCCCAGCTCACAGCGATCGAGCCGAGGACGAGCAGCGCGGCGAGGACGACGATCGCACCGACCTCGAATCGGTGCATCCGGAACGTCAGCCTGATGATCCGGCGGATCACGACGCGACTCCGGGAACCGGTTCGTCGGCTTCCAGCTGGCCGCGGCGCCGGCCCGCAGCGAGGTGTCCGATGACGACCTCCTCGAGCGTCGCCGGCCGCCCGACGGGCGTGGCGGCAGGGCCGCCGCTTGCGCCCCGTCCCTCGCCGTTCGGGCCGACTCGGACAAGGGTCAGTCGTTCGTCGGTCGTCGTCGGGAATGTCCCGACCGTGCCGGGCCGGCCGGGCTCCCAGGACGCCGCCTCGACGACCCGGTGGTGAGCTAGAGCGTCGGCCACGCTCAGGTCGAGGAGCGTCCGGCCGCGCCCGAGCACGACGAGCCGGTCGCACGCCTGCTCGATGTCGGTGATGACATGCGACGACAGCAGGGCCGTATGCCCCTCGCCGCGGACCGCCGTTACGAGGACGTGGAGGAACTCGCGGCGGGCCAGCGGGTCGAGACTCGCGAGCGGCTCATCGAGGAGGAGGATCCGGGCCCGGGTCCCGAGTGCGAGCGCCAGCCCGACCTGGGCCTGCTCACCGCCCGAGAGCTGGTTCGCCTGGGCGGCGAGCGGAATGCCGAGCCGTTCGACGTACTGCCGTGCAAGGTCCGCGTCAAAGCCCGCTCGGAACGTGATCGCGAGCTCGATGTGCTCGGCCACCGTGAGCTCGCGGTAGAGCGCCGGCTGCTGCGGCACGTAACCCGAACGCATCACGGCCGTCTTGCGATGACGCTGGGGATCGATCCCGGCGATCGAGAGGCGGCCCTCCGTCGGCGGCTCGAACCCGATCCAGCCCCGGATGAGCGTCGACTTGCCTGACCCGTTCGGCCCGACGAGCGCCGTGATGCTGCCTTCGGGGACTGCCAGATCGAGTCCGCGGAGCGCCCACGGCCGGCCGCGGTAGCGCTTGCCGTAGCCGTGCGCCTCCAGGACCGCCGTCATCCGCCCCTCCTCAGAACGCCGGCGATCGCCCGGCTCCGGCGATGGTAGCGGGTGGCCGACGCCGGGTGGAGGTCAACCGGGACGCCGCCGCTGGACGATGACCCCGGCGCCGATGAGCATCACCGCCGCGATCCCCGTCAAGACAACGGCCTCGCGCGCCTCGACCTCCCGGTACCGCTCGCCCGGCACGACGAGCGACACCATCGGGTATTGCGGTCCCATCTCGCTCTCCATCGCCGCCGGGTCGATCTCCGCGAGCTCGTTCCAGCCGACAAGACGACCGTCCGGTAGCTTGAAGAACTGGTCGATGTAGCGAGCTCCGCGAATTTCGCTGTCGCTCGCGACGATGACCGCCTCGCGCCTCGTGTATTGCTCGTGGAGCTTGCCGACGAAGGTGATTCCGAGGGCGCCGATGACGAGCCCCAGGATGATGGTCGGCAGGAGCCGGCCGATCACCGTCCCGAGGCCGAGTGCCCCGGCGGTGATGACCAAGGCCTGGACCGCGAGAAGTACGCCCCGATAGCCATAGCCGTCGAACGCATTCGAGATGTCAACACCGGGCGAGCGGGCGGCAAACAGCCGATCCGCGGCGATCCCGGCGACGAAGGCTAGAAGGACGACGACCACGACGATCGGTGCCGTCCGGAGGATGTACCAGCGCAGTCGCGACGGGGCGATCGACCAGGCCAGGCGCGTCGTGCCGCGCTCGATCTCGCGGGCAACGATCGGCGCTCCGAGGAACAGCCCGAAGGCATACGGCAGGATCGCCGCGAGGGTGAGCACCGGCGTCGCCTCTCTCGAGTCCATCGCGTAGAACCGCTGGGCGATGGCCTCGCAGCTCGGCGGGTACGTGTCCGTCAGCCTCGCGCACGGACCGTACCCGAGCCCGTCGAGGCGGCCGGCCACGACCAGCGCGGCGAGGACGATCAGCGCCGTGAAGCCGCCCAGGATCAGCAGTTCGAACCGATGCAACCGGAACGTGAGACGGATCGATTCGGCCATCACGCGGCCGCCTTTCGGGAGGCTCGAACGGGTCGCTCCGGGCGACCGGCGGCGAGATGGCCGATGACGACCTCTTCGAGCGTCGCCGGTCGCCCGGCAGAGCCGCGGACCAGGGCGAGTCGCTCGCCGGTGGCCGCCGGAAACGTCCCCACGACCTCCGCCCCGATCGGGCGCGGCTCGTTCGCCGCGACCACCCGATGGCCGGCGATCGCCTCGGCAATCGAGACCGCCAGGAGCGACCGCCCGCCGCCGAGGACGATCAGGCTGTCGCAGGCCTGCTCGATGTCGGTGATGACGTGGGATGAGAGCAGCGCGGTCGCGCCCACGGCCCGAACGGCCTCGACGAGGACCTGCAGGAACTCCCGACGGGCGAGCGGATCGAGGCTCGCCAGCGGCTCGTCGAGGAGGAGGACCGGCGCCCGCGTGCCCAACGCGAGCGCCAGCCCCACCTGCGCCTGCTGTCCCCCAGACAGCTCGTCGGCGCGGGAGTCAAGCGGAATCGAGAGATCGTCGAGATAGCCGCGGGCGAGCTGGCGGTCGAAGCCGCGCCTGTGCCCGGCGGCGAACGCGATGTGGTCCTCGACGCTCAGTTCGCGGTATAGCGACGGCGCCTGGGGAACGTAGCCGGTCAGCGCGATCGCGGCGCCCCGATTCCGGACCGGGTCGACGCCGCGGATCCGGAGCTTGCCCGCTGTCGGCCGTTCGAAGCCAACCCAGGCCTTCAGGAGCGTGGACTTGCCGGAGCCGTTCGGCCCGACGAGCGCGGTGATGCTGCCCTCCTCGACTGTCAGGTCGAGGTCTCGCAGCGCCCACCGCCGCAGCCCGTACCGCTTGCCGAGTCCGATCGTCTCGAGCACAACCGTCATTCGTTTCGTTCCCTCCTGCCCGGAACGTGGACCGCCGGAGCCAGGCCAGCGTGGGCCGCGTGCGCCCGGTCCGGCAGCGGTCGCATCCCGAGCCGCCATTGCGGGATTCCCCGGTCCGCGATTCGACCTCCGGCCTGCTACCGTCGCCCCATGACGGGCCAATTCAAGCTGGACGCAGGAGCACGTACGCGGATCGCCGGCGTGATCGCGGCGATCGCCCTCGGCCTCAGCCTGCTCGTGCTCCTGTTCGGGACCTACCAGCCGGGTCTGAGACTCGCCACAGACGATACCGGGCTCTACGTGGCCCAAGTCGACCCATTCGGCCAGGCCGCCCGCGACGGCGTCGGGGAGGGGATGCGTGTCGTCAACCTGAATGGCCAGCAGCTTCTCCGCTTACCGACGTACGAGTACCCCGAACCCGACCCTGCCAACCCGGATGTTGCCCCCGAACCGATGCTCGTCGGACCCGCCGTACCGACGCCCGTGACCCTTCCGCCGGGCGAGCTCGATCGGCTTGCCAGCGGGCGGATCGACAGTGCAGACCTGATCAAGCCATCCCAACTCGCGTCGTGGGCGCCGGGCGACGAATGCTGCTTGTTCAGCGTCTACTACCCGGGGGAATCCTCCCTGACGGATGCCAGTCTTGCGCTCCTCCCCGGACTCGCCCTGCTGCTCCTCGGGATCTGGTGGCTCGACACCGGCCGGGGTGGGGAGTCGCTGCGCCCGATCGCCCTCCCGGCGGCGGCGGCGGCGGCGACGCCGCTCCTCGTCCGGCCGCTGATGGCGACGATGAGCCCCAACCTCGTGATCCTCGGCGGGTTGTTGACCGTTGTCGCCATGATTCCCCTTGCCCTCGGACTGGCCGAGCGGATCGAGGACGAGCACGATCGCCGGCGCATCCTGCTGGCGATCGCGATGCTATC
>JANMPL010000415.1:0-7603 GCA_031369845.1 Chloroflexota bacterium | reverse complement strand
GAACAGACCCGGATGGTCGACATCCAGCTTGTCGGCAACTACGCCGTCGCACCGTCGTGGGGCGACGGGCACCATACGGGCTACTACACGTTTGCCCTGTTGCGCGCTCGCTGCCTATGCCCCGCCTGCGCGGCGGACCGGGCGATCGCCGACCAGCAGAGTCCCCAGAGACGTGACCACGAGGAGCACCAGAGATGATCGTCGCGACCACACCGTTCATCGCCGCGCATCGCGTCACCGAGACGAAGGGCCAGTGTTTCGGACTCGTCGTCCGCAGCCGCGGCTTCTCCGGCAATCTCATCGCCGGCCTTCGCTCGCTCGGCGGCGGCGAGATCAAGGAATACACCTCGCTGCTCGAGGACACCCGCCGGCAGGCCCTCGATCGGCTCGTCAAGAATGCGACGCTGATGGGCGCGAATGCCGTCATCTCGATGCGCTTCGACAGCTCCGAGCTGGCCGGCACGATGTCCGAGATCGTCGCCTATGGCACAGCCGTCGTCGTTGAGCCAGACGCGGCCGCGTCGCAGCCGACGACGGAGTAAGTCAGGTGCTTTCCGCGACGACGCGTGTCCTGATCATCGGGCTCGGGGTGCTCCTGGCTCTTGCCGGCCTCGGGGCGGCGAGCCTCGGCGGGGGGATCGGCGCGCTGTGGCTGACCGTGACGGGGATGGCGATCGTCGTCGCCGTCGTGGTGGAGCGCGAGCGCTACCGCTCGGAGGCGGCCGACCAACCCTTCGAGCCGATCGGGCCCGGCGGCGGCGAGCCAACCGGGCCGATCGAGGCGCGGTTCCGGCCCACGGACGAGCTGTTCGTCGATCCGACCACGAAGCACACGATGCGGGTGCACGTCGACCCGAGGACGGGCGAGCGACGGTACGTGGCTGAGGGCTGACTTCCGTCACGTCGGCGCGGCAACAGGGGCGTGCTATTCTCGCCGGCCGAGAACAATCGCAGGCGGGCCAATAATGACGGCCCGACGCAGGAGTGACGACGACCCAGATGACCGCGGTTGACGAACGCAACGTCGGCTCCGCGCAGGGCAGGCCCCGAACCAGGTCGGCCAGGCAGCCAGTCGATCGGACGCCCTACATCAACCGCGAGCTCTCGTGGCTCGATTACAGCGCACGCGTCCTGTTCGAGGCCCGCGACGCTCGGAATCCCCTCATTGAGCGGGTCAAGTTCGTCACGATCTTCGCCGGCATGCTTGACGAGTTCTTCCAGATCCGGGTCGCCGGATTGCGCCAACAGGTGAATGCCGGATCCGCGTCGCTGTCCCCCGATGGCCGCACGGCGGCCGAACAGATCGCAGCCGCGCGATCCCGCGTGCTCGATCTCGTCGCCGAGCTCGGCGCCCTGTACGTCGACATCCGTCGCGACCTGCTCGCCGATGGCATCGAGATCGTCGACTACGCGGCGATCCCCGAGCATCACGAGACCCTCCGCCAGCGATTCCTCGACGAGATCTACCCGGTGCTGACCCCGCTGGCCGTCGATCCGGGCCATCCGTTCCCGTACATTTCCACGCTCAGCCTGTCGATCGCCGTCGGTTTGCTCGACCCGGAGACCAGGGAAACGCGCTTCGCTCGGGTGAAGGTCCCGCCGATCCTGCCGCGCTTCATCGAGATCGAGGCGAACCACTTCGTCCTCATCGACCAGATCATCGAGGCGAACCTCGATGTCCTCTTCACCGGCATGGAGGTCATCGACCATCACCTCTTCCGGGTGACCCGCAACGCCGATCTGTCCCTCGAGGAGGACGAGGCTGACGATCTCCTCCTGGCGATCGAGGAGGAGCTTCGGCGGCGACGGTTCGGTGAGGCCGTCCGCCTCGAAGTCGAGCGATCGATGCCACCGGCGACCCGCCAGATCCTGCTGCGGGGCATCGGCCTCGGCGAGGACGACTGCTACGAAGTCCGGGGGATGCTCGATCTGACCGGCCTGCGCACGATCGCTGACATCGACCGACCCGATCTGAAGAGCCCGCCATGGACTCCGGTGATGCCGCCGCGCCTCGTGCCGCCCGACGAGGACGAGCCGACCGACGTCTTCGCGGTCATCCGGGCCGGTGACTTCCTCGTCCTCCACCCGTACGAGAGTTTCACGGCGTCGGTTGAGCGGTTCATCGGCCAGGCCGTCGAGGACCCCGAGGTCCTGACGATCAAGATGACCCTGTATCGGACGTCGGGCGACTCACCGATCGTCCGCGATCTCATCCGCGCAGCCGAGCGCGGCAAGCAGGTCGTCGTCCTCGTCGAGATCAAGGCGCGCTTTGACGAAGAGGCGAACATCGTCTGGGCCCGGAAGCTCGAGCAGGCCGGTGCCCACGTCGTGTACGGCCTCGTCGGCCTCAAGACCCACAGCAAGGTGGCCCTCGTCGTCCGGCGGGAGGGATCCGGGCTCCGCCGCTACGTCCACATCGGGACCGGCAACTACAACCCGAAGACGGCCCGCCTTTACACGGACCTCGGTCTGCTGTCCTGCCGGCCGGAGCTCGGCGCCGACGTCACTGACCTGTTCAACGTCCTGACCGGCTTGTCGCGCCAGCGCGAGTTTCGCCGCCTCCTGGTCGCTCCGCACAGCCTCCGGACGCGTTTCCTCGAGCTCGTCGACCGCGAGATCGCTCAAGCAGCGGCGGGTCGCGAGGCGCGGATCGTACTCAAGGTCAACGCCATCGTCGACGAGGAGTCGATCGACGCGCTTTATCGAGCCTCGCAGGCAGGCGTCCGGGTCGACCTGATCAGTCGAGCCGGCTGCTCGCTGCTGCCGGGCGTGCCCGGCGTGTCGGACCTGATCTCGGTTCGATCAATCGTCGGGGAGTTCCTCGAGCACTCCCGGATCTTCGGCTTCGCCAACGGCGGGCAGCCCGACTGGTACATCGGCTCGGGCGACCTCATGGACCGCAACCTCGACCGTCGTGTCGAGGCCGTGGTCCCGGTCGAGGATCCCGAGGCACGGGCGCGACTGGCGGAGTTCGTGGAGATCATGCTCGCCGATGACCGGCGGTCCTGGCAGCTCGGGGCGGACGCGACCTGGAGGCGGACGGAGGAACTGAACGGCGCGCCCGGGACCATCGACACCCACGAGGAGTTGAAGATGCGAGCCCTCGCGGCCGGGACGATCGCGACGGCGCCGCGACGGCCGGGTGCCGGCACCGGCTCGCTCGACCCGCGGGCATGACGGCCGCCCCATGAGCCCTTCCGCGTCTGCCCCGCGACCGGTCGAGATCGAGCTGAAATACCGCCTCCGGCAGGCAGCCGCAGGCGATCGCTACCTGGCCGCCGAGGAGATCGGTGGCTTTCGCCCGATCAGTCCGGTTCGCTCCACCCAGCTCGAGGATCGCTACCTCGACACGGGCGACGGCGCGCTCGCCCGGGCCGGCTTTGCCGCCCGACTCCGCCAGACTGCGAAGGGCACGACGGTGTCGGTCAAGTCGCTGGCCCGACGCGGCGGGGAAGGCAGCACCCATCGGCGCGAGGAGCTCGAGGGCCCGGCCGACAGGACGGCTGGCCCACGCGACTGGCCGGCTTCGGACGCACGCTCGCTGATCCTCGAGCAATGCGGCGATGCGCCGCTCGTCGAGCTGGTGACGATCCGCCAGCTCCGGCGGAAGCGGAAGCTGCAGTCGGCCGACACGATCGTCGAGCTCAGCCTCGATGAGGTTGACGCAGTCGCCCGAAGCCGGGTCGTCGACCGCTTCGTCGAGCTCGAGGTGGAGCTCGTGGAGGGCGACGAGTCCGCCCTCGGGTCGATCGATACCGTGCTGGCCGACGACCCTGGCTTGGCGATCTCGACGGGTTCGAAGCTGGAGGCGGCGTTGTCGGCGATCCAGGCGTCGACCGGCCGGCGGAGCAAGCGGGCGGCTGCGTTCCTGGCGCTCATCGAACCTGAGGCTCCGCGGGCGGTTGAGGCAGCGACCAACCCCGATGCGGCGGCCAAGGAGCATGTCGCCGGTTCGACCGAGCCTGCGGTCGCGACCGCGCCGGAGCCGGAGCCCAAATCCGAGTCCGAGCCCGCCGCCGAGGCCGAGGCTCCCCGACTCGTCGCTGGCAAGACGCCCGGCGTGCTGGCCGACGACCACATTGCGGAGGCCGGCCGCAAGGTCCTCCGCTTCCACCTTGCCCGGATGCTCGCCCGCGAGGCCGGCACGCGCGAGGGTCTCGATGCGGAAGAGCTCCACGGGATGCGGGTCGCGACCCGGCGCCAGCGGGCTGCATGGCGCGTCTTCGGTGACGCCTTCAAGGCCGGCCGGACTCGCACCCACCGCAAGCGGCTTCGAGACGTGGCCGCCCGGCTCGGGGCCGTCCGCGACCTCGACGTCCTGCTCGAGGCGGCTGACGCCTATCGATCAGAGCTGCCGAGGGCGGAGCAGCGAGCGCTCGAGCCGCTGCTGGGCGGCTGGCGGGATCACCGCGACGACGCGCGGCGGCTGCTGATCCGCGAGCTCGACTCCGACGGCTACCGGCGCTGGATCGACGACTACGGCGAGTTCGTTCGCCACGAGGGACTCGCGGTGGTACCCGTCTCACCGACCCAGCCGCACCGCGTCCGCGACACCGCCAACTCGCGGATCCTCGCCGCGTACGAGGGCGTGCGGGCGTACGAGGCGGTCCTGCGGTGGGCCGACGTCGAGACGCTCCACGAGCTCCGGATCGCGGGCAAGTGGCTCCGCTACACGCTCGAGTTCGTCCGCGAGGCGCTCGGGCCGGAGGCCTCGCTGCTGATCGCCCGGGTCACCGCCCTCCAGGACCACCTCGGGCTGCTCAACGACGCCGACGTCACCGCCCATATGGCCCGCTCCTTCCTCGTCGAGAATGCCGCCGAGCTCAGCCAACCCGAGAGTGCGGCAATCGCCCGGTACCTCGTCAGTCGCGAGAAAGAGGTCGCCCGCCTCCGGCGGACGGTCGGCGGCCCGTGGCGAGGCGTGGCCGGCGTGTCGTTCCGCCGGGGGCTCGGAAGGACAATTGCCGGCCTCTGATCGCCGTCGCTGGTCCGGATTCTCGCCACACGAGCACATGCGACCAGTTGGGCCGATTCCGCGCCGAATCCGGCCCTGAAGGATACGATTCGGGCGGATTCGGTCGATTCCTGCTCGTGGGGCGAGCCAAACTTGCAGATCGAGGCCGCGGGCACGTCTCCCTCGTCGCATGTGCTCGCCGCACGAGAATCCGCCGTCAGCTGACCCAGCCGTGGGCCAAGCCCTCCAGCTGGTCGCGCCAACTGGCGCCGGCGTGGGCAACCGCGAGCACCGTGCCCTCCCGGATGCCACCGTCGGCAACCCGGACCTCCGCCACGCCATAGCGGTCCATGATCGCCTCGACGATCGCTGCGCCCGCGGCCAGGATCCGCGCCCGCGCCGGCCGCAGGACGTGACGGGCCGCGATCACGCCGCTCGACTCACCGGCGACGAGCCGAAACGCCGCCTCGAGGTCCCCGGACGTGAGGCGCCGGGAGGCGAGTCCGTCAGGGACGACCTTGAGCAGGTTCGAGGCCGGGCCGCCGACGAGAACGACCTCCGCGGGGCGGAACGGCGGCGCGGCGGCGATGGCCTGGCGGGCAGCCGCGCGAAGAGCTGCCAACTCGGCCGGACTCGGCGGATCGTCCGCGACAAACTGGCCGGTGAGCCGCGTCGCCCCCACACGGAGCCCGCTGGCCTCGGCCCGACGCTCCGGCCCGACGAACACGAGCTCGCTGCTCCCTCCGCCGACATCCACGACAAGCAGGTCGTGCTCGACCGGCCGACCCTCCGTCACGCCGATGAGCACGAGGAATGCCTCCTCGTCGTGGCTCAGAACGTGGAGTGGGACGCTCGTGCCCCGCTCGACCTGGTGGACGATCCGCGAGGCATCCGCGAGGCGGCGGAGCGGCTCCGTCCCAACGAACGTGATGGCAGACGAGCCGCCCTCGCGGGCAAGGGACGTATACCGGGCGAGAACCTCCACGAGGGCCTTGCGGCCGGCGTCACCAAGCAACCCGATGGCTTCGACGGCCTCCCCGAGCCCGAGGAAGACGGATTCGTCGACGATCGGCGCGACTCGGTGGTCGACGACACCGGCGACGAGGAGATGGACCGACGTCGAACCGAGATCAACGGCGGCGCCGATCCCTCTCGAGTCCGACGCCACTCAGCGGTCGATCAGGACGGGGACGGCCGGGGACTGCGACGTCGCGTCGCCGGCTTCGCAGTTTTGGTCGCTGTCGGCTTCGCCGCGCGCGTTGACGGCTTCGCAGCTCGGGTGGCAGCGGGCTTGGTGGCTCGGGTTGCGGCTGGCTTCGCGGAGCTCGTCTTCAGCTTCGTCGCCCGGGTCGTCTTCGGCTTGGCCGCAGACATTGCCTTGGGCGCGGCGGCCGCGGCGGCCGCGGGCGGCGCGGGCGCGGCAGCCGGCTTCGACGCAGACGTGCGCTTGGCCGCGGACGAAGCCTTGCGGCGCCGCGTGGCGGCGGGGCGCGATGCGGTCGTCGGCCGAGCCTGGAGGCCCTTGAGCCCCTGCACCAGTTCTGCGAGCTCGCGGACCTCGGCGGTCACCTCGGCGAGCCGGACCGTCCGCTTCTCGCGATTCTTGTCGGTCGCCCGTCCGAGTCGCTCACGTCGCCGCGTCTCCTCGTCGCGCGCGGCCGCAAGCGCGAACTCGAGCCACTCGACGTGGCGGGCCACGGCGGCGACGGGCGTCATTGCCGCCGGAACGTCCTTTGCCATCGGATCTCCCACTAAACGGCCTTTTCAACCGGCCGATCATAGTCCCCCGCGCCGACAACTCGGGCGTCCACCCCATTCCTCCGAGCCGCGTTAACAGAGCCTTAACACGGCACCAACCGCATGTTGAACGCCTCCGCCGAACGTTCGTACCGGAGTGATAAGAGCAACCCCCGCGCGCGAGCCCGCCCGAGAGGAGAACCTCTAGTGACGATTTCCGGTTCAAAGCGCCTTGCCGCGCTCGCCTTCGTGTCCGTGATCGCGTTTGGCGCCTGCGGCAATTCCGGCGCGACGACCTCGCCGGGCGCGCCCGCGTCGGCGCCGGGATCCGTGACGCCATCCGCCGAGGCGCTCACCGGAGAGATCACGATCTCCGGCTCATCGACAGTCCAGCCGATCTCCCAGGCAGTCGCCGAGGCCTTCAACGCCACACAGCCGGATGTCGCGATCACCGTGGACGGGCCGGGCACCGGCGACGGCTTCAAGCTCTTCTGCAAGGGCGAGACCGACATCAGCGACGCGTCGCGCAAGATCAAGGACGAAGAGGCGAAGACCTGCGCCGACGCCGGCATCGAGTTCGTCGAGATCAAGGTAGCGATCGACGGAATGTCGATCCTCACCTCGAAGGACGACACGGTCGCCCCGGCCTGCCTCTCGTTCGCCGACTTGTATGCGCTGGTCGGGCCCGAATCCGAGGCCTTCAAGAACTGGAAGGACGCGCAGGCGCTCGCGACGGAGCTCAAATCGTCGACGACCTTCCCCGACGCCGAACTGACGATCAGCGGCCCGGGCGAGGAGTCGGGCACCTATGACTACTTCGTCGAGGCGATCGTCACGCCGATCGCGACCGCTCGCTCCAAGGACGCCAACACCCGCAAGGACTACCAGTCCTCGCCCAACGACAACGTGATC
>JANMPL010000271.1:0-6037 GCA_031369845.1 Chloroflexota bacterium | reverse complement strand
CGAGCAGCGCCGACAACGGCTCCGGCCAGGCGTCGTAGTGCGGCACGATCGAGGCACCCGCCACGAGCCCGAGCCCGTCGCGCCACCGGACCGGCCACACGAGCCGGCGCTTGCGCAGGTCGAAGTGCCGCTCGGCGAGGGCCATCGCACCCGCGGAGCACCCGGCGATGATCGCTCCCCGAGCGTGGGCCTGCCGGAGCGCCTGGCCGACGCCGGAACCGTCCAGGACTCCCGACAGATGACCGGGCTTGCCGCCTGAGAGATAGATGAGATCCGCCTCGCCGATCGCCTGGATGTGAGCCGCATCGTCCGCGTCGGCGCGGTCCCGGACGTGGACGGGCTCGACCTCGGCGCCGAGCCCCGAGAAGTGGGCGACTCCCATCGAGGCCCACCGGGCGAAGGCCTCCTCGCCGTCGGGCCATGACGCCGTCGGAAGGATGGCGACACGAGGCCTCGAGCGGCCGGTCGCGGCGAGGAGACCCGCATCGAACTCCGACATCGCGGGCAGGAACTCGCCCGATCCCACGAGGGCGACGGCTCCGGGCATGCACGGGAGCATAGCGGCGCCTGTGCGAAACTGCCGGGCGATGACCAGGACCGAGCGATGGACCCTCTTGGCGGCGATTCTCGGTTCAGGAATCGTCTTCCTCGACGGCACGATCGTGAACCTCGCGTTGCCGTCGATCGGCCGCCTGCCGACGTCGTTCCTCGGCGTCCTCGAGGGGCAGGCCTACATTGTCAGCGGCTATCTCGCCGTCCTGTCCGCCCTCCTGATCCTGGCCGGTGCGCTGGCCGACTACTACGGCCGGCGGCGGATCTTCGCGATCGGGCTCGCCGGTTTCGGGATCTCGTCGCTGCTCTGCGGAATCGCCCCGAGTCTCGAGCTGATCGTCCTCTTCCGCGTCCTCCAGGGCGCCTCGGGGGCGCTGCTCGTGCCGGGATCACTGTCGATCATCACCGCGACGTTCGACGGAGCAGCGCGGGCAAAGGCGTTCGGTACCTGGGCGGCGTCGACGTCCGCTCTCGCTCTGTTCGGCCAGCCGCTCGGTGGGCTGCTCGTCGATTCGCTGTCGTGGCGGGCCGCGTTCCTCATCAACGTCCCGTTGCTCGCGCTCGCCCTGTGGGCGACCCTCCGGCACATGCGCGAGTCGCGCGATTCGCAGGCAACGGGACGGTTCGACTGGCTCGGGGCGACCGTCGGGGCGATCGCGATCGGCGGGCTCGCCTTCGGAGCGACGCGCGGTCAGCAGCGCGAATGGCAGGACACGCTCGCCTGGGCTTCGCTCGCCGTGGGTGCCGTGGCCCTCGTCATCTTCCCGATCCTCATGGTCCGACGACCGCATCCCCTCATCCCGCTCGAGCTGTTCCGGGTCCGCGAGTTCGCGGTCATCAACCTCTCGACGTTCCTGATCTACGGCGCGCTGTACGTGGCCGGCTTCTATCAGTCCGTGCTTCTCCAGGCGACGCTGGGCTACACCGCGACGGCGGCCTCGTTGTCGGGGCTGCCGACCGGAATCCTGCTCGTCATCCTGTCCAGCCGAGTTGGGACTGTCGCCGGCCGGATCGGACCGAAGCGGTTCCTCGTTACGGGACCGCTCATCATGGCCACGGGGCTTCTGTGGTGGGCACGTATCCCCTCGACGTCGGAGCCGTGGCGGGCGTCGCTGAGCAACCCGTCGACGCTCATTCCGCCCCCGTCGCTCTTCGTCGACGTCCTACCGGCCCTCGTCCTGTTCGGAATCGGGATCGCGCTCGTCGTCGCGCCGTTGACGAGCCCCCTGATGAGCTCCATCCCGACCCGGAATGCGGGCATCGGATCGGCGATCAACAACGCGCTGTCACGGGTTGGCACGCCGCTGATCGGCGCGATCATCTTCATCGTCGTGTCGGCGACGTTCTACGGCGGGCTGGCCTCGCGGGTGCCAGGGCTCGACACGTCGAACCCCGCGATCCGGGCGGAGTACCCGCCGCTCAACCCGCCGAAGGCCGACGTCCCGCCCGAAGTCGCCGAGGCCGCGAAGGAGGCGTCGATCGATGCCTTCCGGGTCGCGGCGATTTCGGCGGCCGTGCTGCTCGTTGCCGGCTCGGCGGCCAACATGGTCGGTCTCCGGGATGCGCCAGCGCGGCCCGACCGCAGCCGGTCAGCCTGAACGTCGGACCGACGACAAACCTGTTCCCGCGCTTGGTTCGGCGTGTATCCTCGTGGATGTCGCACGCCCAGCCCACGTCTACTCGGCAGGCGGCATGAGACGGGATGCCCGCGCCTGTCGACGCGGGGTTGAAAGGGAGGCACAGGGATATGACCGGACCCGGTCCAAGCGATCCTGCCGGGCAGGAACCCGCGCCCGGAGCGCCCGATCCAGCGCCGCCCGCCGGCGATCCAGCGCAGCCGGCCGGGGGTAACTGGCAGCAAGCCCCGGCACCTGGCGCGGCTCCCAGCTTCGCCCAACAGGCTGGGCAATGGAAGCCCGCCGAGGTGGCGGCCGGACCCGCCGCCGGAATCGCGTATGCCGACCTCGGAATCCGGATCGGCGCCTACATCATCGACGTCGTCATCCTGGTCGTCGTCGGATTCATCGTGAATGCCGTCCTCGTCGCCATCCTGATCGGTTCGATCTTCACGGTCGGTACGGGCGCGGTCATCATCGGCGGCCTGATCATCCTCGCGGTCAACGTCGCCCTCGGAGCGATCTACTTCATCTACACGTGGACCACCATGAAGGCGTCGCCCGGCCAGCGAATGCTCGGCATGATGACCGTCAACGAGTCGGACGGCAGCGCCCTCACCCAGAACCAGGCAATCACGCGTTACCTCGTGATGTTCGCCCCCGGCTACATCGGCGCGCTGGCGTCGAGCATCGTCGGCGGCATCATCGGTCTGCTCCTGTCGCTGGCCGGACTCGGCTGGACGATCTACCTGATCTACACGACCGCCAACGACCCGAAGCGCCAGGGCTATCACGACAAGATGGCCAAATCGGTTGTCGTCAAGCCAGTAGCCTGATCTCGATCGCAGCTCAGAACGCTCCCGGCGCCGAGTGCCGGGAGCGTTTCGATTCCCGGAGGCTCGTGTGAGCTCGACCCCGCCACGGGATTGGGACGCCGCGACGTACGACGTCATCGCCGATCCGATGACGCGCTGGGGCGCCGCGGTCCTCGATCGGTTGCCGCTTCGCGGCGACGAGCGCGTGCTCGATGCGGGCTGCGGTAGCGGCCGCGTCACCGAGCTGCTCGCCGAACGCCTGCCGCAGGGGTCCGTCGTCGCCCTCGACGGCTCAGCGGCGATGGTCGAACGGGCCCGGGTCCGGCTCGCCCGATTCGGCAAGCGTGTCGAGTACGTCGTCGCGGATCTCGGTCAACCGATCCCGCGTGCCGAGCCGGTCGACGCGATCCTCTCGACCGCGACCTTCCACTGGATCCTCGACCACGACGCCCTGTTCCGGAACCTGGCGGCGATCCTCCGACCGGGTGGGCCGCTCGTTGCGCAGTGCGGCGGCGCCGGCAACATCGCTTCGGTCCAACAGGTGCTGGCCGGGATCGGCGACGGCTGGCTCGGCGACGTCCATTTCGAGACGCCCGAAGCGACGAAACGCCGCCTGGAAGCTGCCGGCTTCGTCGACATCGAGTGCTGGCTGACCGAGGAGCCGACGTCGTTCGAGCCAGGCCCGCCGTTCGAGGCGTACCTCCGGACCGTCGTGCTCGGCTCGCACGTGGCCAGGCTTCCAGAGTCCGATCGCGACGCGTTCGTGCACGATGTCGCGTCGGCCCTTCCGGAAGCCCGGATCGACTACGTCCGCCTCAACATCGTCGCCCGCCGCGCCAACTGAGGCCAACGCACGCCCGGGCCGCCCTAGCGGCGGGTCGCGAAAGGCTCGCCGTGGCCGGGGATGACGATGTCGGCGGCGGCCAGGACGCGCCCGCGATGGAAGTCGAGGAGCGCCTGGTCTGTGCCGTACGGGTCGATCACCGGGGTTCGGTCCGTCCGCCACCAGAGATGGGTCATCGCGTAGACCCCATCCTCCGCCTCGACGATGAGCGAGGCGTCCTCTTCGGAGTGGCCGGGTGTCAGCCAGAGCTGCGTGTGGGGCGTCATGGCCCAGCCGTCGCCACCGTGATCGAGCCACAGGTCATCTCGGTAGCGCGCCCAGAAGTCGATCACCTCCGCGTTCGGGAACAACGCGACGTTGATCGTGTGATCCGGATGGTGGTGACTGAGGAAGACGTGGGTCACGGCCTCGGCGTCGACGCCGAGGGCGGCGAGCGGGTCGAGGATGTGCCCGCGAGAGGCGACGAGGCCCGGATCGACGACGATCAGGGCGTCCCCGTCCCGGACGAACGAGACGCTGCTGCCGACCCGCGTCCCGTTGTCGCGGATGTATCCGGGGTGGAGGAGGTGGACGGTTGCCATCTTCGGATCTTACGCGGCGCGTTGCGTGCGGTGGGCCGTGCAGCGCCTACCCGGCGGCGTGTGCCATCGTGATGCTGATGCCAGAACGACCCGCCGACATCGTCTTCACCGGCGGCCACGTCCATACCGTCGATGCCCGCCAACCGCGGGCCGAGGCCGTCGCGATCCACGGCGATCGGATCTCCGCGGTCGGAAGCGCGGATGAGATTGCCCCGGGGGTAGGCCCGGCTACGCGCGTCATCGACCTGGGCGACCGGCTGCTCCTGCCCGGTTTCCAGGACGCCCACGTCCATACGTTGTCGGGCGGAATGGAGCGGATGCAGTGCGACCTGCGCGCGGCCGTGGGTCGGGAGGCCGTGCTGGCGACGATCCGCGCCTACGCCGACGAGCATCCGGACGACGACTGGATCGTCGGCAGCGGCTGGTACATGGGCGATTTCCCGGGCGGCACGCCACGGCGCGAGGACCTCGATGCCGTCCTGCCGGATCGGCCTGGGTTCTTCCCGAACCGCGACGGCCATTCCATTTGGGTGAACAGCCGGGCCCTGGAGCTCGCCGGGATCACCCGCGACACACCCGACCCGATCGGCGGGCGAATCGAGCGGGACCCGGACGGATCGCCGACGGGCTCGCTCCACGAGACCGCCGCCGATGCCGTCGAGCGCCTCCTGCCAGTCCCCAGCCCCGACGACTGGCTCACCGCGTTCGACATCGGGCAGTCCTACCTCCATTCGCTCGGCATCACGGCCTGGCAGGACGCGATCGTGACGCCGGACAACCTCGCGACCTACCGCCGTGCGGCGGAGAAAGGGCTGCTGACCGCGCGGGTCGAGGCGGCCCTCTGGTGGGAGCGCACGAAAAGCGCCGAGCAGGTCGATGAGCTCGTGGCGCGCTCGGCAACCGGATCGTTCGGCCGGCTCCGCGCGAACAGCGTGAAGATCATGCTCGACGGCGTCCTCGAGACGTTCACCGGCGCCATGATCGATCCCTATCTCGATCGCGACGGCCGGCCCACGACCAACCGCGGGATCGATTTCGTCGAACCGGAGCAGGTGCGGGAGCATGTGGCCCGGCTCGACGCCGCCGGGCTGCAGGCACACTTCCATGCCATCGGGGATCGGGCCGTGCGGGTCGCCCTCGACGCGATCGAGGCGGCGCGGCTGGCCAATGGCTTGACGGACACCCGGCCGCACATCTCGCACATCCAGGTCATCCATCCCGACGACGTGCCGCGGTTTGCCGCTCTCGGCGCAGTCGCGAACGCACAGCCGCTGTGGGCCTGCCACGACACGAACATGGATGAGCTGACGATCCCGTTCCTCGGGGCGGAGCGGGCGGGCTGGCAGTACCCGTTCGGGTCATTGCTGCGATCGGGTGCGCGGCTGGCGATAGGCTCCGATTGGGGCGTGACGACGCCCAACCCGCTCCTCGAGATCGAGGTGGCGGTGAACCGCATCTACCCGGGCTTCCGCGACACGGCCAAACCCTTCCTGCCCGACGAGCGGCTGACCCTCGAGCAGGCAATCGCGGCCTTCACGCTCGGATCGGCGTACGTGAATCACCTCGACGAGGTGACGGGCACGATCGCGACCGGGAAGCTCGCCGACCTCGCCGTCGTCGACCGTGACC
>JANMPL010000197.1:0-1911 GCA_031369845.1 Chloroflexota bacterium | reverse complement strand
GCTCACCTCGCCATCCTCCGCAGCCCCTATGCGCACGCCAACATCCGATCGGTCGACACCTCGAAGGCGAAGACGATGCCCGGCGTCCTCGCGGTGATCGTCGGCGCCGACATCCCCTACAACCCGCTGCCGATGGTCTGGCCGGCCGGCGGCGCGTCGGGGATCCAGAACAACGTGAGCACGCCGCGCGTCCTCGCGACGGACAGCGTGAAGTGGACCGGCGAGGGCGTCGCCGCGGTCGTGGCCGAGACGCCCGAGCAGGCAGTCGACGCGCTCGACGCGATCGAGGTCGACTACGAACCCCTGCCGACGGTGGTCGACGCCGAAAAGGCGACCCAGCCGGGCGCGCCGCAGCTCCACGACAACGCCCCGAACAACGTCGTCTTCGACTGGTCGGTCGGCGACAAGGACGGTACCGAGAAGGCGCTCGCCGAGGCCGAGGTCGTGGTCAAGCAGCGGTTGGTCAACCACCGCCTGATCCCGAACCCGATGGAGGTCCGCGGCGACATCGGCTGGTACAACCCGGGCACCG
The DNA here is from genome assembly GCA_031369845.1 of Chloroflexota bacterium. Classification (GTDB taxonomy): domain Bacteria; phylum Chloroflexota; class Limnocylindria; order Limnocylindrales; family CSP1-4; genus CF-46. The sequence continues at coordinate 1,379 of JANMPL010000197.1, read as the reverse complement.
ACGAGTTCACGATCTGGATGTCCAGCCAGACCCCGCACATCCAGCGACTCCTGGTCGGGATCTTCCTCATGGGCATTCCCGAGCACAAGCTGCGCTGCATCAGCCCGGACGTCGGCGGCGCCTTCGGGACGAAGATCTTCTGCTACCCGGATTACGCGCTCGTCCTGTTCGCCAGCAAACTGATCGGCGGCGGTCGACCGGTGAAGTGGATCGAGACCCGGCGCGAGAGCTACGGCTCGACGATCCACGGTCGCGACCACATCACCTATGTCGAGGTCGCCGGCAAGCGCGACGGCGAGATCACCGGCGTCAAGGTCAAGACGTACGCCAACCTGGGCGGCCGGCTGTCGACGATCGGCCCGGGCATCCCGACGACCCTCTACGCCCGCGTCCTGTCGGGCTGCTACAAGATCCCGAACGTCTACGCCGAGGTGACCGGCGTCTATACGAACACCACGTTCGTCGACGCCTACCGAGGCGCCGGTCGGCCCGAGGCGACCTACGTGATCGAGCGGGCGATGGACCTGTTCGCCAACGAGATCGGAATGGACAAGGCCGCGATTCGGCGCAAGAACTTCATCCCGCCCGACACGTTCCCCTATGACAACCCGTCGGGCCTCGGGACCGCCGTCAACGGCGAGAAGATCTACATCGATTCGGGCAACTACGAGCCGGCCATGGACATGGCTCTCAAGACCGCCGGCTACGGGGACCTCGAGAGCAAGCGGGCCGAGGCGAAGAGCCGCGGCAAGCTCCTCGGGATGGGCCTCTCGACCTACCTCGAGGTCTGCGGCGTTGCCCCGAGCAAGTGGATCGGCGCCGTCGGCGAGGGCTGGGGCGCAGCGATGTGGGAGTCGTCCAACATCAAGGTCCACCTGACCGGCAAGGTCATCGTCACGATGGGCACCTCCCCCCAGGGCCAGGGCCATGAGACGACCTATACCCAGATCATCGCTCACGAACTCGGCGTGCCGATGGAGGACATCGTCATCCAGCACTCGGATACCCAGGGCACTCCGATGGGCTACGGGTCATACGGCAGCCGGACGTCGTCGGTCGGCAGCACGGCCGCGATCAAGGCGGCCGACAAGATCCGCGACAAGGCCCGGCGCTATGCGGCCCACATGCTCGAGGCGTCGTACGACGACATCGAGGTCGAGGGCGCCGAGTACCGGGTGAAGGGCTCACCCGACAGGAAGAAGACGCTCCAGGAGATCGCGTTCGCGCTCGATCTGGGGTTCAGCCTGCCGGCCGGGATGGAGCCCTATCTCGACGAGACGGCCTACTACGACACGCCGAACTGCACGTGGCCGTTCGGGACCCACATCGCGATCGTCGAGGTCGACGAGGAGACCGGCGAGACCGAGCTCAAGCGCTAT
>JANMPL010000182.1:0-1716 GCA_031369845.1 Chloroflexota bacterium | reverse complement strand
CGCGAGCAGCGCGTGATCGGCCCGTTCGCCGACAACCAGCCGCCGTATCTCGCCCACGCGCTGGTCAGCCGCCGAGTCGGGATGCCGGTCGACGCGATCACCGTCCATTTCGTCGGGTCGCCGGCGACTGTGGATGTTCGTGCCGCCACGCCACGGGCGGAAGCGGCCATCGCGCTCGCCGGACCGGCGACGAGTCTCGGCCTCGGGGTGGTGTTGACCATCCTCGCGGTCATTGGCATCGAATCCAACGTGACCCCACTGCGGATCGCCGGGGATGTCCTGTTCATCATCGCCGCGCTCGATATCGTCCTCGCCGCTGTGAGCATCGTGCCGGCGTTCCCGCTCGACGGTGGACGGGTCGTCCGGGCGATCGTCTGGGGCCGGACTGGCTCCGAGATCCGCGGCGCGCGGGCGGCGGGGCGGGTGGGCCGCCTCGTCGGATGGATCTTCATCAGCGTCGGCCTACTGGTGATCATCGTCGACGAGACCGTCGATGGCGTCATGCTCGGGCTGATCGGCTGGTTCCTCGGCGCCTCCGCCCGATCCGTCGATCGCTGGCTCCTCCTCGACGGACTCATCAAGGGCGTCCGCGTCGGCGAGGCGATGGAGCCGACGCTCGAGACGATCACGCCGCAACTCACGCTCGACACCTTCGCCGGCCGCGTGCTCGACGGGACGCTCGGGCCGGCGCTGCCCGTCGTCCGAGACGACATCGTCGTCGGGCTCGTTGGGGCGCTGCAGCTCCGGGGCGTGCCGCGGCGGGAGTGGCCGTCGACGCGGACCCTCGACGTCATGATCGATGTGGCCGATCTGCCGCCGCTGGGCCCGGACGAGTCGCTGTCCGACGGGCTCGAGCGGCTCCGCTCGTCGCACCTGGATGGACTGCCGGTGCTCGACCATTCAGGGTTGCGCGGGGTTCTGACGCGTCGTTCTGTCGCGGTCGCCCTCCGAGCCCGGGCCGATCTGCGAGGCGTGACCCTGTGAATGCGTCGGCCTCGTCCGCCCCCGCGGGCCTCCTGTCGGTCGAGGATGCGCGGGCGGCCGTCCTTGCCGCAATCACCGGCCCGACCGAGATCGAGATCGTCTATCTCTCCGAGGCACTCGGACGCGTCGCCGCCGAGCCTGTCATCAGCACCACCGACCTGCCGCCCTGGGACAACTCGGCCATGGATGGCTACGCGGTCCGGGCCGACGACACGGCCGGAGCGACCGAGGACGACCCGGTGCGGCTTCACGTCCTCGGCGAGGTCCGGGCCGGCCTCGCCCCCGACGTCGAGGTGTCGCGCGGCGGCGCGGTCCGAATCGCGACCGGCGCCCCCGTGCCGCCCCGCGCCGATGCGGTCGTTCCGGTCGAATTGACGACACCGCTCGACGCTGCTGGCGCCGCAGTCGGGCCGCGAGGGCGCGACGCGACGGGGCCGGTCCCGGCGGCGATCCACGTCCACGCCGCGGTGGAGCCTGGCGGGTCCATCCGCCGCGCTGGCAGCGACCTGGCGCTTGGGGCAACGATCCTCCAGGCCGGCACCGTCGTGACGGCGGCGGGGATCGCCCTGGCGGCCGGGGCCGGCGTGCCGCAGCTCTCCGTCCATCGCCGGCCGCAGGTCCACGTCCTGGCGACCGGCGACGAGGTGAGGCCCGCCGGACAGGCGCTTGGCCCGGCGGGCATTCCCGACGCGAACGGGCCGGGAATCAGGGCGCTCGTCGACGCGGCCGGCG
>JANMPL010000177.1:0-6688 GCA_031369845.1 Chloroflexota bacterium | reverse complement strand
ACGTACGTGAACGTGGTCCGGATCATCCCGCCGCTCGTGACGACGGCCGACGAGGTCGACCTCGCCCTGCGAACGCTCGACGAAGCCCTCGCGGCCGCCGGAGCCTGAGGTGGGTGACGCGGTCAACCTGTTGCCGGACGTCGCACGCCGGCGCCTCCAAAGCTTCGCGGGCCGCCTCGAACGGATCCGGATCGAGGATCTGCCGATGTACGTGGTCAGGCCGATCGAGCCGGGTCACGGCGAAGCAATCGAGCGCGCCCTGACTGCGGCCGCGGCGAACGGGCTCGCCCGCGCCATCGAAGAGGCGCGTTCCGCGATGATCAATTTCGTCGAGCGTCAGTTTTCCGACGCCCTATACCGGCCGACGCGCGGCGGCCTGAACTGGGGCATCGGCCTGGGGCCGACGGAGGACCGCATCAAGGTGGCCCGGTCGCTCGGCGAGGCCGTCGGCGCCGTCGTCCTCTGGGACACCCTGGACGAACCTGATCGCGCCGAACTGCTCGGACCGTGGGCCAACCTGTTCGACTAGTGGGCCCACGATTCTCGTGGGATGTGCACGTGCGACGAGCTAGACATGCTTCCCGCCATGAAATGCAGGTTTGGTACGTCCCACGTGCAGGAATCGACCGAAATGGCCTGAATCACAGCGGATTCGGCCCAAAACGGGACCCTCGGCGGCTCAATACGTCGCATGTGCTCGTGAGGCGAGAATCGGACCGGGAAGAGCTTAGCTCTTAACTCGGGGGCGGCGATGGGAACCGGATCTCGAGCGTTCGCTCGACCGCATGGAACTGGCGGAGAGCGGCAAGCCACACGAGGCCCGTTAGGATCGCGAACGCCACGAGACCGGCGACGATACCGATCGTTGGGCTCGCTCCAAGGAATAACGCGAATGCAGCGGCGAACGCGCCACCGACAGCCGCGGTAATCGTGCCGATCATGCCGGGGGTGGTCGTCAGCCCGTGCGCGAAATTGCCGAGTATTGACGGCCGCTCCTGCGTGGCGCCGTAGATCGCCAGGACGCCCAACAGGTCGTCGTGGGGACTGGTGCTGAAGTAGGGCTCGAGGGTCGGGACCATCTCAAGGTAGGCGTGACGCAGGCGGTTCATTCCTTGCATCGCGCGGAACTCCTCGGCGCTCGCCGAAGAGATCCGGCCGAGCGTGGCGAGCCCGATGAAGAGGTCGAACCCCAGCAACACGGTCGCGAGGAGCAGGAAGTCCCGGGTATAACCGCTGCCCTGCGAAACGAAGCCCAGCGCCACCAGGGTCCCGCTCAGGAACGTCAGGAACATGCCGGCTCTGGCGAAGGCCTCGTTGTAGACGAGCGACCGGGCAGTCAGAAGGCTCCAGTGCTCGGTCGACAGGATCGTCAGCGCACGGGGATCGGCGAGATGCGGCGGGCCTGTTGAGCCCGCAGGGTCGCCCCCGGCGATGGGTCGCTCGGTCCCGCCGAGCTGGATGCTCCGCTCGTCCATCAGTCCGCTGTCCCCTTCTGGCGCAGCCGTGTGAGCACTTCCGCGTGCAGGATTCCGTTCGACACGACGAAGCTGCCGCCGTCGATCGTCCGCCGGCCATCGAAGTCCGTCGCCCTTCCGCCGGCTTCCTCGACGAGGACCATCGGCGCGGCCGCGTCCCAGGATGAGAGCCCGATCTCGACCATCGCCTCAGCGGCGCCTTCGGCCAGGAGCGCGTAGCCCCAGAAGTCCCCGAACCCGCGCTCGCGCCAGACGTCGCCGAGCAGCCCGCGGAACCCCGGGGCGAGGCCGGACTCCTCGATCTCATGGCCCGAGCCGTGGAGGACCTGGGCGTCGGCGAGCGATTGCACCTTCGAGACCCGAATCTGCCGTGGCGCGGCGTCGTCGATGCCGCGAGCCCACGCTCCGCCGCCCCGCCGCGCCCACCAGCGCTCGTGGAGCGCCGGGGCCGACAGGACAGCCGCCTGCAGCTCACCGTCCCGCTCGACGGCCAGCAACGTCCCGAAGAGCGGCACCCCGCGGATGAAGTTGTGGGTGCCGTCGATCGGGTCGATGTACCAGCGGACCGGCGCGTCACCGGCCTCCGTGCCGTACTCCTCGCCGACTAGGCCGTGGTCCGGATGGGCAGCCGCGATCCGCCCGCGAATTGCCCGCTCGATCGCCGTATCGGCCTGGGTCACGAAGGTCCGATCGGGCTTCGTCGAGATCTCGAGGTCGCGCCGGAACGAGCGCCGGGCGATCTCATCGGCCTCATCGCAGGCGGCGTGCGCGAGTGCCAGCCAGCCGTCCAATTCCGCCGCCGATCCAAGGCGGAGGCTCGCCGACCAATCGGCGCCGAAGGTCGCCTCCTGTTTCACGATCTGAGCCGCTCGCCGGCCGGGTCGTAGAGCGGCTCTCGCATGACCTCGAAACCGATCCATTCGCCGAACACGTCGACCTCGCCCCGGGTCCCGATCGCCGCATCCGGTGGCAGGTAGGCGTAGGCGATCGAGCGCTCGACGCTGAACCCGTAGCCGCCCGACGTCACCCGTCCGACGACCTCACCGCCGATCCTGACCGGCTCGTTGCCGAGGCAGACCGAGCGCGGATCGTCGAGGACGAGACAGCGCAACCGCTTCCTTGGCCCCGCGGCCTTCGCCGCGACCAGAGCATCTCGGCCGATGAAATCGCCTTTGTCGAGCGCGACCGCGAACCCGAGACCCGCCTCGTACGGCGTCTCGTCCGGAGTGATGTCGCTCGACCAGGCGCGATAGCCCTTCTCCAGTCGGAGGGAATCGATCGCGCGGTAGCCGGCGACCGTCAGGTCCTCGCTCCGGTCAGCCGCCCAGATCGCCTCGGGCTGTCCGGCATCGAAGATCGTGTCCCACAGCCGAAGGCCGTACTCCATCGGCGTGTACAGCTCCCAGCCAAGCTCACCGACATAGGTGACGCGTAGCGCGCGGACCGGCACGGTCCCGATCGTGATGTCCTTCGACGCGAGGAACGGAAAACCCTCATTCGAGAGATCATCGGTCGAGAGCGTCGACAGCAGCGCCCGGGCACTAGGTCCCCAAACGCCGAGGCACGTGAGCGACGACGTAACGTCCTGGATCCGGATGGAGCCGTCGCCCGGATCGTGCTTGCGGAGCCACGCGATGTCGTGCGCGCCGAACGCCGTGCCGGTGATCAGGAAGTAGCGGTCCTCCTCAAGCCTGGTGACTGTCAGATCGGCTTCGATTCCGCCTCGGCGGTTGAGCATTGACGTGTAGACGATGCGCCCGACGGGGACGTCGAGATCGTTGGCGCAGAGCCGCTGCAAGAAGCCGGTCGCGCCTGCGCCTGCCACCTCGATCTTTGCGAACGAGGTCTCGTCAAACATCGCGACACTCCGTCGGGCGGCAAGCGCCTCGACTTCGATCGAGGGCGACCAGTGATGGCCCGCCCAGCCGCGTGGTTGGAGATCGATGTGCCCGAACTGGTCGTTCGCCTCGAACCAATTGACGCGCTCCCACCCGGACTTCTCGCCGAAAGCCGCGCCTTGATCGATGAGCCGCGGGTACGTCGGCGAGACGCGCAGCGGCCTACCCGCCTGGCGCTCCTCGTTCGGGTAGTGGATGTCGTAATACGTCGCGTAGACCTCGGTCGTTCGGGCCAGCGTCCACGCCCGCGACCGCCAGTGCTGGCTGCCGAAGCGCCGAATGTCCATCTGCCACAGGTCGAGCTCTGGCTCGCCCTCAACGATCCAGCTTGCGACCTGCCGCCCGATGCCACCAGCGCCGGCAATCCCATGGGCCGAGAACCCCGCGGCCACAAAGAAGCCGCGAACCTCCGATTCGCCGAGGATGAACTCGTTGTCCGGGGTGAAGGCCTCCGGCCCGTTGATCATCCGGCTCACCCCGGCGTCGGCGATCGAGGGCACCCGCCGGATGGCCCCGGCCATGATCTCTTCGAAGCGCGGCCAGTCGGGCGCGAGGAGCTTGCCGTTGAAGTCCGGCGGCACCCCGTCCAGCGACCAGGGCGCCGGGTTCCGCTCGTAGCCGCCCATGCACAACCCGCCGACTTCCTCGCGGAAATAGACGAGGTTGTCGGGGTCACGCAGCTGGGGCATGCCCGGGTCGACGCCCTCGACCGCCTCGGTGAAAAGGTACTGGTGAGCCATCGGGATGATCGGGATCGTCACGCCCGCGAGCCGGCCGATCTCCGGCGCGAACATCCCACCAGCGTTGACGACGACATCGGTCGCGATCGCTTCGCGAGAGCCGTCGCGGAACTGGACCTCGACGCCGCTCACCCGGCCACGCTCTGTCGCGACGCCAACGACCCGGGTGTGGGTTCGGACCTGGACGCCCCGCTTCCGTGCGCCCGCGGCCAGCGCCTGCGCCAAACCGGATGGATCGAGCCAGCCGTCGGTCGGCAGCCAGACGGCCCCGAGGACGCCGTCGGTCGACATCAACGGGAAGCGATCTCGCGCCTCCGAGGCCGAGATGAGCTCGAGCGGGAGGCCGAACGTCCGCGCCCAGCCGACCTGCCGCTGGAGCTCTTCGAGGCGCGCCTTCGACGACGCCAGGCGTAACGACCCGACCTCGTGCCACGAAGGATCGACGCCGGTCTCGTCGCGGAGCCGCCGGTAGAGGTCAGCGCCGTACATCATCATCTTGGTCAGGGTCACGGAGCTTCGGAGCTGGCCGACGAGGCCGGCCGAGTGGAACGTGGAGCCCGATGTCAGCTCGGCCCGGTCGACCAGGACGATGTCCGTCCAACCGAGCTCCGCGAGGTGGTAGGCGATCGAAGTCCCGCCGACGCCGCCGCCGATGATCACCGCGCGGGCGTGGTCCACCATGCCTGCCAGCCTATCGGGTCAGTGGCAGGGTCCGCTCCCCGAATCGGTCACGTCGCCGCTCGTCGGGATCCACGACCACTCGTACGAGGCATCGTGGAGCGTCAGCTTGATGGCGCCGTAGAAGCCCGCGACGCGGAGCTCGCTGTTGGCAACGGGCGTGGCGAACCCGCGCAACGCCGCCCCGCCTGTCCCGACGACGAACTCGCGGATGCCGCGCGCCCGGTCCTCGACCGCGTCGGGATTCTGTGGCGCGAACCGCTCGTAGTCGTGGTCGTGGCCGTTGATCACGACGTCGGCGCCCGCGGCGTACAGCTGGCGCCAGAACGGATCGACCTGGGGGTCGTTGCCGTGCTCGTCGCCGGAGCTGAACCGCGGGTGGTGCCAGATCGCGAGCGTGCAGCCCGCCTTCGATGCCGCCAGGTCCTGGGCCAGCCACTGCCCCTGCTTCGACCCGTTGTCGCACCCGCCGACGGGACGACAGTTGGAATCGAGCACGATGACGTGCCACGTACCCAGCTCGAACGAGTACCACGTATCCCCGTCGGCGTTGACGGCCGCGGACCCGAAATACGCCTTGTAGCCCGCGGCGTCTCGCGTCTGGTAATCGTGGTTGCCGGCCACCGGCCGCGTCCGATCCTTGTGCCGACCCCACGTCGGCCCGTAGCAGTCGGCGAACTCCTGAGGCGTCCCGTCCTCATAGGCGTTGTCGCCGACGGTGAAGACCGTGCCACCGATCCCATCGAGGAGTTTGGCGGTCGCCTCGTCTCCGTCGAGGTTGCATGACGCGATGTCGCCGGCGCCAACGAGGACGGGGTCGCCGGACACTGGCGGCGGCGACACTTGTGGCGTAACGGAGCCGGGGGCGGCGGCGGAGCCGTCGGCAACTCCGGAGCCGTCGGCAACTCCGGAGCTGCCGGCGCCTGCGCCGGCCGACGATCCGGGCGAGCGTGGCGAGCGTCCCCCGACGCCAAGGGCGAGGCCGGCCAACAGAATCAGGGTCGCGACGAAAACGACGACGATGAGGCTGGTATTCCTGGCGATCGAGCGGCGGTCCTCCATTCGCGGAAGCGTATCGGACTACCGCGATCGGCAGGCCCGCGCGAGCCGGTCAGTCCCGGGCAGCCTCGCGCAAGGAGCGCTCGAATGCCGGCGTCGTCGTGCCAGCGAGCAATGTGTCGAAATGCTCCCCCGCGTAGGCGACGAAATCCACATCGAGCGTGCTGATCCCCTGCTGAAGAACGCCCCACATCGCTTCCCGGAAGTCGGAGATCGTCCGCATCAGCGTCAGTCGGGCCAGTCGATCCGGCCGGACGTCGCCCTCGTAGGCCGCGAGCAGCTCGCGATCCTCCTCGTCGGTGAGGCCGTGGTTCGTCGAGAAGTTGCCGAGGTCGAAGAAGGGGTCGCCCATCCCCGCGTATTCCCAGTCGACGATCCGGATCCGTGTCCCGTCGTCGATGAAGTTCGCGTTGAGAAGGTCGTTGTGGCACGGCCTGAGCGCGACCGGATTCGAGAGGAGGGCGAGCTCGATGCGCCGGGCGGCCGCATGTGCGAGCTCGTATTCCGGTGGGATCGTCACTCCGCGCGCTGCGGCAAGAGCGTGGTAGGCCTCCACGATCCGGAATGGGACGAAGAGCCCCGGGATCGGCGGCCCATCGTGGATTCGGCGGATCGATTCGGCGACTCGGACGAGCGTTTCGGGGCGATGGACGGCTTCCAGCGAGACCGGCAGTCCGACGATGAACCGGGTGACGAGGTAGCCCTCCGGCCGGATGAACGCCGTGACCTCGGGGCCGATACCGACCCCCGCCGCCGCGACCGTCGCGGCATGTTCGACCTCGCGGCTGATCCCGAGCAGGTGGGTATCGTTGCCGGCGAGGCGAATGACCCAGCGCTC